>NZ_JBHJRC010000001.1:0-98517 GCF_042261735.1 Kitasatospora sp. NPDC056327
GCCCGGCCGGAGGGCCGGGCCCCGTCGGGGCGTTCTGCCGGAGACCGGCGGGTCAGCGCACCGGCATCGACATGTAGACCGCGCGGCGGCCGTAGGACTCCGGGACGGCCACCTCGCGGTGGGAGCGGTAGCCGATGATCCGCAGCAGGATGTCCGCCCCGCGCACCGCGACCATGGAGATCTGCTCGAAGCCCATCTCCTCGGCCCGGGAGCGGAAGTACCGCATGAACTCCAGCGCGACCTTCCGGCCGCGCAGGTCCTCGGCGATCACCAGGTCGTGCACGTGCAGGTTGTCCGACTCGAAGGCGGCGTCCTCCGCCCGGGCGAGGTCCGGGCAGCGCAGCGGCGGGTACGGCAGGCTCAGCAGGTACCCGCGGACCCTGCCGTCCTCCTCCAGCACGAAGCAGGTCTCCGGCGAGGCGACGGCACGGGACTGCAGTGCCTCCCGGCCCTCCGACAGGCCGTCGGCCGCGTAGGCGTCGTGCTCCAGCTCGACCACGGCGTCCCAGTCGTCCTCGGTCAGCCGCCGGATCAGGAACTCCTCGCTCACCCGGCCGCCCCGTCCGGCCCGGGGCGCAGGCCGCCGGCGCGGGCGGCGGCCACCATCGCCGGCCAGGCCTCCACCAGCACCGCCCAGCGGGCGGCGTCCTCCTGGGCCTCGTCCAGGAGCTGCTGACGCTGCCCGGCCACCGCGTCGGCGAGCTCGGTGTACTTGCCGCCGAGCTTGCGGTAGGAGCGGTCCAGGACGTCCAGGCAGTGCTCGTTCCCGGCCCGGTCCCAGTCGACGCTGCCCCGGATCAGCTCCAGGATCGGCTCGGACTTCAGGCCGTGCCGCTCGTCCAGCAGGTCGCGGCCGAGGTCGATCATCCCGCCGTAGACCGGGTACAGGTACAGCATCGAGAGCAGGAGCTTGACGAACCCCATCTGGTAGGGGACGAAGCCGGCGCCCGTGCGGCGCTCCGGCGTGTAGTAGTTGACGATGTGACGGTTGTGGACGACGGCGGGCATCCGGGCGTGCACCAGGGCGTGCAGCAGCGCGTAGTCGCAGCCGAGGGTCTTCACCGAGGGCAGCAGCGGCAGCACCTCGTAGGCCCGGTGGTCCAGGGCGACGTTGCACATGAAGACGTTCCAGATGTCGGGCGGGCCGAGCACCGACTCGTCGGCGGTGAACGGCTCGGTGCCGGTGCCCCGGAAGGAGACCTCCACCATCGCGTCCCGGTCCTCGTCCGGCCACACCGGCGGGGTCCACAGGCGCACCACGTCGTGGTAGACGGCCGGGTCCAGCTCGCGGATCTCGCCGATGTCCACGTTGAGTTCGCCCATGAAGGAGCCGCTGACCAGCAGCACCGGCTTGTCCGCGTCGGCCGGGTCCAGCTCGGAGCGGGTCACCCCGGCCTCCGCCTCGCCGGCCGGCTTGCCGATCGAGAGCAGCTCGTGGTGGATCGGGAAGACCTTCCGGCCGTCGAGCACCTGGAAGTCGGCGTCGTCGTTGCGCAGGTGGGCCGAGGTGCAGCCGAGGGCCGCCGCGCCCAGGAAGATGCGGTTGACGCAGGAGCCGTACGCGACGGCCGGCGGGAGCATCATGTCGAGCAGCAGCCCGGGGTCGGCGCCGCCGGACTGCTCGGCCACCCGGCGGAAGAACTCCTCCTGCTGCGCGTTGCCGAGGTGGTGGACGAACACGCCGGGCGCGGGGGCCAGCGAGGCCACGGCGTCCACGTTCTTCGCGAATCCGGCGGCGTCGTAGGTGTCGGTGGTGTCGAGGATCAGGAGGTGCACCTCGACCCCGAAGTTCTCGACGGCGAAGGCCGCCTCCTCGGCGAGGTCCACGATGGTGCCGGGGCAGGAACGCATGGTGGGCAGGGCGAGGCAGACTCGTTGCATGGTGTGGGATTCTCCGTTTGTTCGTCAGATTCGTTACAGCGGTCGCCGGTCGGCCGGCGACCGGCGCGGGGAGGGACCGGCTCCGGCCCGGCGGTCGGCGAGGGCGCATCCGCGACGGCGGTCCGTCGCGGGGAGGGGACCGCCGGGCGTCCCGGCGCCGGCGGCGGTCCGCGCCGCGCGCGCGGCGTCCCCGCCCGGGGCCGTGACCGTGGCGGGCCGGACCCTGCCGTTCGGCAGGGCCGAAGGGGCTCCGCGCATGCGGCGTCTCCAATCGATCATCGGATCCACGGAGGCGGTCCGGGGATCGGGCGCGGCAACGGCGCACGGCTCGCCCGAAGCCGCGGTGGAGCGGTCCGGCCGAGGGGGTCGCCGAGGGAGTCGGTGAGTCCCGAGCGGTGCCGGTACCGGGTCGCGGGGCGCCGCCGGGCTCGACCGGATGACCTTGTGACCACGGTGGACTAGACCAACTTCGGTGTCAACGGGATGTTTTCGGGGAACGGGCGGCGCACGCCGACACTGCCCGTTCGGGCAGGCGCCCCTGCCCCCGTCCGGACCGCGGCCGCAGCCCGTCCGGCGGGCGTTCCGCCTGGTCGGGGGACCGGCACCGGCGGGCCCGGGGGCGGCGGCCCGGGAGGGGTCCGTCCCGAACGGCCCCGAGCGGCGGTGCTCCCGGGTGTGCTGCGCCCGCGGGTTCCGGACGGATCTCCGCCCCGCCCGGGCCGAGGAGGAGGCCGCCGGTGCGAGCGGATCCGTTCCCCGAGCCCGCCCGGCGGCGGCCCGCGCCGGGGAGGGGGCTCGGGCCGGTTCCGTCCGGCGGCAACCGGGTTACCCGGGTGCGCTCCGGAGGCGGACGGTACATTCGGAGCGTGCTGGGGCCCCTGGGGATCGATCCTGTCCGAGAAACGCCCGAATTCGACGTTCCGCCGGGCGATCTGACGGTCAGTGACATCTTTCCCGCCCCCGCCCGCCCGGTGGAGACGCGTCGGGTCGCCGAGGGCGGCCACGTCCTGATGACCGGCGACGGCCCAGGCGGTTCCGTGCGCACCGCAGCCGTCGCGATCACCGGCCCTTCCCTCCGGGCCACCGGAAGTCCGCAACCGTACGAGGAGACGAAGTGAACGTCCAGCAGTGGATCGAACTGCTTGAGGAACGCTGGAAGGCCCGCGATCCGCAGGGGATCGCCGAACTGTTCACCGAGGACGCCGTGTACCACCAGGGCCCCTACGGTGAGGCGCACGTCGGTCGGGAGGCGATCGCCGCCCACTGGACGGCGACGCTCTCCCGGCAGAAGGACCCGGTCGTCCGGTTCGGCACCCCGGCCGCGTCCGGCGACCGCGGTTTCGTCGAGTGGTGGTGCATCCTGCACGACCCGGCCGACGGCACGCCCCGGACCGCCGCGGGCTGCCTGGCGCTGCGCTTCGCCGGGGACGGCCTCTGTGCGGGCTTCCACGAGTACTGGCACAGCGCTCCGGACGTCGCGCGCGAGCCCGCCGAGGGGTGGTTCGAGTGACCGACGGGACCCGGCTCCGCCCCGTCGGAGCCCCCGGCACCGAAACCCCCGGCACCGGTACCCCCGAGGCGGGGAGTCCCGGGGCCGGAAGCCCGGCGGCCGCCACCGCGCCGTCCGGGGCCGAGTGCCCGCGCTTCCCGCTGGCCGACCGGCCGGGCATCGGCCTGGACCGCGAGTACCTGGAGCGCTTCCGCGCCGAGCCGCTGGTCCCGGTGCGGATGGCGAGCGGCCGCCGGGCGCTGCTGGTCACCCGCCACGCCGACGTGCGGACGGTGCTGGCCGATCCCCGGTTCAGCCGGGAGGCCTGGGTCAACGGCACGCTGTTCGCCCGGAAGTCGACCTCGCTCGCCCTGGTCACCAGCGACGCGCCCACCCACACGCGGCGCCGCGGCGAGGTCCAGTTCCGCTTCACCCACCGCCGGGGGGAACAGGACCGGCCCCGGATCGCCGAGATCGCCGAGGAACTGCTCGACCGGCTGGAGTCCCTCGCCCAACCGGTCGACCTGATAGCCGAGTTCACCACCCCCTTTCCCTACCGGGTGATCTGCGACATGCTCGGCGTCCCGATCGGCGACCTCGACCTGCTGCTGCCGCGGGTGACCGTCATGATGTCCGCGGGCCGGTTCCCGGCCGAGGAGGTCGACGCCGCCCACGAGGCGATGTACGCCTACTTCTTCGAGCAGGTGGCGCGGCGCCGGCGGGCGATCGTGGCCGGTGAGCCCGGCGACGACCTGCTGACCTCGCTGCTGACCTCGGCCGAGGAGAACCGGCTCAGCGACGAGGAGATCGTCGTCTTCGGCTTCGGCATCATGATGGCGGGCGGCGAGACCACCGCCTCGCACCTCGCGCTCTGCGTGCTCCAGGTGCTGCGCACACCGGGCCTGGCCGAGTCGCTCCGCCGCGACCCCTCGGCGATCCCCGCTGTGGTCGAGGAGTTGCTGCGCTGGGTGTGGTTCGCCGGCACCGGCGGCCAGCCGCACGTGACGCTGGAGCCGGTGGAGCTCGCCGGAACGGTCGTCGCGGCGGGCGAGGTCGTCATTCCGCTCACCGACGCGGCGAACCGGGACGGGGCGGTGTTCGCCGACCCGGACGAGTTCCGCCCGGACCGCACGCCGAACCCCCATCTGGGCTTCGGACACGGCCGGCACATGTGCCTCGGCGTCGCGCACGCCCGGGTGGAGCTCCAGGAGGGCCTGGCCGCGGTGCTGCGCCGGCTGGACCGGCTGGAGGTGGCCGTGGACGAGGGCGAACTCGACTGGCGCAGCCAGATGTTCATGCGCGGGGTGTGGACCCTGCCGGTGCGCCGGCGGGCGCCCGGGGGAGCGGCCTGATCCGTCGCAGGGCCCGTTCCACGGCGGGCGGCGCCCGTCGTGGAACCGTTCTTCCCGGAACTCCCCGCGGGAGTTCCGCGCGGTAGTCCGGGGTGGAAGTCCGGGGCGGTCATACCGGGCGGGGGCCGGGAACCCGGATCGAAGGACAGCCGATCCGGCTTCCCGGCCCCGCTCCCGCCCACCGCGGAAGGATCAGGCGGACGGCTTGCGGAGCTGCTTGATCAGCGACGCGTAGCCGTTCTCGGCGTCCCCGTCGGCCACCGCGCGCTGCGCCAGCTCCAGGAAGAAGCGCGGCAGGTCGGCGTTGACGCCGAGCGTCGTGCTCTCCTCCAGCAGGTGCTGCATGCCGCCCACGTGGACGTTGAGGGTGGCGTCGGTGGCCGGGAACTCCCCGTCGTCGATCTGCTGCGCGTACCCGGCGACGTACTCGGCGGTCACGTTGATCGCGGTGGTGGCCAGCTCCGCGAACGTCGTCGCCTTGACGTTGGCCGTGCCCAGCAGGGCGGCACCGTGCAGGAAGCTGTTGAGGACGCCCCACATGATGCTCAGCACGGACATGTCGTACAGGGCCGACAGGCCGTGGTCCTCGTCGAGGTAGACGGTGCCGTTCTCGCCGAGCGCCAGCAGGGTGGCCTGGTGCTTCTCGAAGGCGGTCTTCGAGCCGGCGTACAGCAGGGTGGCCTCGGCGCTGCCGATGGCCTGGGGCATCGCCAGGATCGCGCCGTCGACGTAGTCGGCACCGGCCTTGGCCGCCCACTCGGCGGTCTCGCGGGCCTGGGTGGAGCTCGCGGTGGTCAGGTTGACCAGGGTGCGGCCGGCCAGGGAGGCGGCGACCGGGTCCAGCAGCCCGTGCACCGCGTCGTAGTCCGAGACGCAGACGACGACCAGCGGGCTCGCCTCCAGCGCGCTCCCGACCGAGTCGGCGAGGGTCGCGCCCTTGGCGACGAGCTGCTCGGCCTTGGCGGCCGAGCGGTTCCAGACGGTCGTGGGGTGGCCCTTGGCCAGGAAGGCCGCGGCCAGCGCCTGGCCCATGAGGCCCAGGCCGACGACGGTGACCGGGGAGTCGGAAGCGGAGGAGGTGGTCACGGGGATCTCCGTACTTGTTTCGTGCGGCAGGGGGCCGCAGTGGTTGTGAAGGGGGTTCGCCGGAGCCGGCGGGGTGGGCTGGGCACGCCCGCGGTGCGGGGTCAGTCCTGGGACGCGCCCTCGGCGTCCCACGGGCCGCTCACGCCGAACGGGTTGTCGACGACGTACCGCCAGTAGCCGTCCTCGCCCTGGCGCAGCACGTCGATCGCCACGCCCTCCAGGTGCTCGGGCTCGCCGTTCTCGTCGAGGGCCTCCATCTGCCACTCGACGATCAGCATCGCGGTGTCGCCCACCACCGGCTGCTGGCGGACGGTGGCCTCGACGGAGGGCTTGCGCTTGGCCAGGAATTCGGTCACGTAGGCGCGGCGCTCCTCGCCGCAGACCGGGAATACGGGCTGCGCGTTCCGGCCGCACCGTCGGTCTACATCGCGTTGACCGCGTCCGCGTCACCGGCGTTGAAGGCCGTTCCGAACGCCTCCTGGTGCTATTCGATGTCGGTGACCAGCGTGTACTGACTGTCGCTCACGACGCCTTTTCTCCATTCGGGTTCCGTGGGGTCTGCTCGGATTGATCCGGACGCTATCAGCGGGTACTCCCCGATCCGGTCTCCTGCCGGTAATCGCGCTCGGCCGTCCGGTGCCGCGCGCGATTACCGGGGAGAGACCGCCCGGTGCGGGGGCCTGCCGGTAGGCGCCGCTACGGCCGGCCGGCCGGCCCGGTCCAGTTCTCGTGGCAGGTCGGCCCCACGGAGGGCGCACCGGTGGTGAGCGGTTTCGACTTCGCCGCCTTCGAGGGCGGCCGGATCAACCGGCTCTACGGATTCTTCAAGGGCTACTGACCCACTCGTCGGGCGCGTGGTCGCCGGGAAAGGCGTTCGTCCCGACGACCAGGGGAAGCGCGCGCAGCAGCCGCGCGCGCTTCGCCGACGCGGAGCCGGGGTCGCCGAAGATGCGGTGGAAGGTCCGCCAGGTCGACTCGGAGATGCAGTCGCCGATGGCCGTGATCAGGTTCTCGAAGAGCTTGCCGACGGCGTCGACCGACAGGGGCTCCAGCAGGATCCGGGTGCTGTTCAGCTGTCCGAGCCCCCACTGCGGGAACCTGCGGTGGAAGTCCTCGTTGGCACAGGCCACGACCAGCAGCCGGCCGGACCGGCTGCCCGCGCCGAGGCCGTCGAAGAAGGCGAGGGTGGCCTCGTCGGCGAGGTGCAGGTCGTCCACCGCGATGACGACCGGCTGCGTGCGGCCGAGCGCGTGCACGAGGGCTCCGACCTCGTGCACGCCGCTCGCCGGCTCCGGGCGGTCCGGCCCGGCCGCCTCGGGCAGGGCGGGCGGCCCGGCCTCCCGGTGGACCGAGCGCAGCAGTTCGACGAACGCCGACGGGTCGATGCCCACCGACCGCCGCACCCGGTACTTCACGATGAGCGGCGCCGTCCTGGCCCGCTCCTCCAGCAGCTGGCAGAACTCCGTCAGGAGGCGGCTCTTCCCCGTCCCGTGGTCGCCGAGGACGGTCACCAGGTGCGGGAGGCCGCGCTGCTCTGCCCGTTCGAAGGTCCGCCGCAGGATCTCCATCTCGTGCTCCCGGTCGATGAAGGGCCTGGTCTCGACCGGGTGGTCCAGCGAGCGCGCCTCGGCGATCCAGTACGGCAGCCTGCCGGCGGCCATGGCCGGGTACGACACCTGGTCCAGGGTGAGTGACCTGGTCCGGTCGGACGCCCAGATCACGCCGACCGGCACCTGCGGGAAGATCTCCCAGCACTGGTCCAGCAGCGTGCCGTTGGCCGACACCCGGCTCCGGCGGGGCGCCGGGCCGAAGTGCCGCTGGAGGTCGCCGGTCGCGACCATGGCCCGGATGGTGAGCCCGTGCCGGTTCTCGTCCGAGACGTCGAGGCTGTCGCGCAGCAGCAGTGCGAGGTGGGTCGCCCGGGCCGCGCCCTTCTGCGGGTCGTCCAGGTCGAAGAGGGCGATCGTCGCGGAGCCCACGGAGGCCACGACCTCGCCGCCGCCGCACTCGACACCCGCCCTGACCAGGGTGTGGATGCCGTCGAGCAGTTCGTCGACCCCGACGGGGTGCCCCGATCCGGCCCCCGGCCCGACATGGGTGCGGACGATCATCACCGTCACCTCGCGCCGGTGCGGGAGCGTTCCGTCGGGCCCCTCGCCCTCCGGCCGGTCCGACACGTCCAGCAGGCCGTGCGAGAACGGCTCTCCGTCGGCGGGTTCGTACGGCGCGGGCCGGGCGCCGTACCCGGTCACCACCGGTTCGCCGACGGCCTCGGCCTCCTCCCGCTCGGCAGCCCCGGCCCGGGGGAAGTTGTCGAGCGACGGATCGTGCGAGAGGATGCGCCGCTGCAGGTCCCGCAGCCACGGACCGGGCTCCAGGCCCAGCCGGTCGACCAGGTCGACGTGCGTGCGGTGGTAGACGTCGAGCGCCTCGGTCTGGCGGCCGGACCGGTACAGGGCCAGCATCAGCAGCCCGCGGGCCCGTTCGCGCAGCGGTTCGGCCTCGACCAGCTTCTCGATGTCGCTGATCACCTCACGGTGGTGGCCGCAGTCCAGCCTGGCCTCGAAGTACAGCTCCCGGGCGTCGGTCCGGGCGTTCTCGACGATGCCCGCCTCGGGCCAGACGATCCCGGCCTCCGCGAGGTCCGCCAGGACGTCCCCGCGCCACAGGTCCAGCGCGTCCCGCAGGATCGCCGCCGCCTCCGCCGGGAACCCGTTGGCCATCTTCTTGCGCCCGAGGTTCAGCTGCCGGGCGAAGACGTGCACGTCGACCGTGTCCTCGTCGATGTGGAGCAGGTAGCCCGGGGAGCGGGTGATCAGCGCCGGATGCGGCTCGCGCTCCTGGAGCGACCGCAGGACCGACCGGAGGGACCAGACCGAATTCTGGAGGATCTTCCTCGCCGTGATGGGCGGCTCGCCGCCCGGCCACAGCGAGTCCACTAATCGGCTGGCCGCGACCGCCTGATTCGATTCGAGCAGAAGTCGCCCCAGCAGTGCGCGCTGCTTCACGCCCCCCAGAACGACTCTTTCGCCGTCCCGGACGACCTCCAGCGGGCCGAGCACACGAAATTGAATCATGATTACCCCCATGTACTCATGATCGGGAATGGCCACACCACGAACACGGCGCCCACTGGTCGACCACCGGTTCCGCACCGTGCCTCACGAGGCCGCAGGCCTCGGCCCGACGCGCCTATCCGCACAGCGCCGCCGAACTTGATCGTCGTCGCGATCCCACCGACCCCACCCCTGCGCGTGCACCCGGACAAAAATCGTCAAAACTCTAGCATGCGGGCGCCATCGCGCACAATGTCGATTTGCGGGAACATTTGTCGCCGGACTTCACCGGATTTTCCGGGACTTTACCCGGACCGTATTTCCGGGGGAATGCCGCGACACTTCCGGCCGATGACCCGCGGCGCTCGCCGGAACCCCGGCCGGCCGCCCGCACCGAGGGGGGCGCCGCGCCCCACGGGCCGGGCCGGGACCCCGGAAGTCCCATGACGGCGCGGTGGCTCCACCCGAACCGCAAACAAACACGCTGGCCAGGACGGAACGCTGTTCAGTCGGTGTCGGTGTCGGTGTCGGTGTCGGTCGCAGCGAGCACGTGCCATGGTGGCTGCCCGGCCGGAGCGCGCTCACGACCACCCGGCATCGCGAGGTCAATCAGGGTCGCCGCCCTCAGCGGCCGGTGGATTGTTCGATTCCGAGGAGCCGCCCGTCTCTACGAGGCGGAAATCGAACACGCCGTTGCTCCCGTCGATCTCGTAGACCAACTCTTGGCCCAGCGGTTCGAAATCGGCGGTGTTGACGGTGAACGGGGTGTTTGGCGGCGGGACGACCAGCAGCCGTCGGTACGGAGCGAACTGAATCCTTGCGATCTTCCCGTCGATTCGTACATGGAGGTACTGGTCGATGTTCTGGCTTCGGTGGATTCGAATGGTATCGCCGAACCATTCGTACTGAGGCGCGCCGACGGTCTTCTCGACGTCCAGGTCTCTTGCCTGGAACTCCACGTCGACGTAGTCGACTCCCAGCACCTGAGGTCGGGGTGCGGGGCTCTCAGCAGCTCCGGAGGGTTGGGCGGGTTGGGCGGGTTCCTTCTGCGTGGTGGCCACGTTGGGGGTGGTCGACGCCAGGGTGACGTCCCGCACCGGAATGAAGAACTTGCGACGTACGGAGTACGCCGCGTGCTTCGTCTGTGTTCCGTCGGTGATGACGACCCTGAGGACCCGCGGACCACCCGTCATCTCGGTGACGTTCCACTGCTTGCCGAAGCTTTCCCCGACGGATTTTCTCACGTCGGCGAGCAGCGGTGGGGTGCCCACGGAGTACGTCGACTTTCGAGTGGTGGTGTTCAGCGATGTGTAGGATTTGCCGTAGTGCAGGATGATCTGATCCTCGGCAGGCGTGTAAATGTAGCGGGTCATGAGAGAGGAGATCGGGCCGTTGAAACGTTCCCATTTTTGTTCGTGGAACGTTCTCTGCTCCACCCCCGGGGCTTCGTTGTGCTTGAGAGGCCCTTTTTTGCGCGATTTGTATGCCTGGCCGGTCAGGGTGACCGGTTGGCGGGCAAAGTAGCTCTTTCCGGTGGTCTCGTTCTCGATGGCCACGATGAATTCGAGCGTGCCATTTCCCGGTCGCATGCCTTCCACTGTCGCGACTCCGAGGAATCTGAATTCGTTGAGGAGCCTGCTGAGGTCCGGCAGCTTTTCCCAACTTCCTGCTCCGGTCGGGAGCCGGTACACTTCTCCGGATCTGTAGTCGTATGCAACGGTTCCCAGCTCGTCCATGTCGGAATATGTGAACTGGCCGGACGCCGCAGGCGCGGGGAATATGGCGGCCGGCTTCAGGCTGGGGTCCTTGACGTCTTCGAGGCGGTCCGCCACCAGGTCGTCGCGATATTTCCTCAGGGCGGCAATGGCCTCGTCACTCTTCTTGCTCGATTCTTTCTTGAATCCCGTCGAACCCTTGTTGTCCTTTGCCAGTTCCCTGCTGATCTCCTTCTGCTGTTTGTCCCGCAGGTCTTCGATCCTCCTGGCGCACCTGAAGGTGATGTAGTTCAGTTCTTCCCCGAGCGCAGTTTTGCTGGGGCCCGAGGGGCCCGCCGTGTCGTGCAGGTGCCACGCTGTCTGCCGCAGCAGTTCCTTGCAGATTCCAGTGAGCCGGTCGATGCCTTCGGCGAATTTCTTGTTCGCCTCTCTGGCTCGATTGTGCGGTTCCAGTTTGCGATCGATGTTCTTCCAGAATGTGTTCCAGGCAAAATCAACTGCCCATAGGGTCTTTCCGGCGACCGGGTGGGCGCCCGCGCCGGTCTTGATAATCTCCCACGCTGTTCCGTAGGGGTCACCCGCAGCCCATTTCTCGCTGATGGCGTACGGTCCTGAACCGACCCACGGAGCGTTGTTCGCAGGGAACTCAATAATCGGACGCCGATTTTCGGTATCGAGGGACGCCTTCGCTGCACTGATGACACCCATGGCGGCATCGCCGGCGTCGCGTACGCCTCGGGACAGTGGGTCCTGCCCGTTGCTGCTCGTCAGGTAGTCGACCAGTTCGGCCGGTTGGAACATGGTGAGGAAGAACTGGAGCCCCTGTGCGAACAGGGATTCCTCGGGCGGTGCCACGGGTGCGGAGCGAGCCTCGCGCTCCTCGCGCATGCTTTCGACCTCGGTGAGCAGGCCCAGTGATTTGATCTCCCGGACGGTCGCCCGGATCTGCCCCGCGGGAGTGTGGGAGAACCGGGGTGCTGCGGTGTCGTCCTTGACGGATCTCTTCCGACGTGACGAAGAGGCTTTCCGGTGGGGCTTCCTGTGCACGGGTGGCATGAGAGTGTCCTCGGGATCTTGAGGCGGCGAGGATCCTCGGCAGGGCTGAGGCTGCGAGGACGGATCAGTCGGTCCCTCCGCCGGCGGGAACGGGCGGCGGAGACGGGCGGAGGGCGTCGAAGGCGTCGGGGTCGATCAGTAGGCCGAGCTTGCGGTACTCGGTTTCGACGGCGTCCACGAGGTCAGCGGTGGTCAGCGGTCGGTCCTGGTGGGCGATGCGATAGGCGGCGGTGACGGCGCAGGACCGGATGGACCCGCCGGCCAGCGGGAATGCGGTGGCGAGACGGTCGAGGTCGATATCGGGGGTCCTGGGGAGAAGGGGACCCAGACAGACCTGCCACAGGGCGCGGCGCTGGTCGGCGTCGGGGAAGGGGAAGTGGGTGATGTGGTCCAGGCGCCGGGTGAAAGCGTCATCCATGTTGACAGGCAGGTTGGTGGTCAGGACGGCGATCCCGGCGAAGGACTCGAGGCGCTGGAGAAGGTAGGAGGTCTGGGTGTTGGCATGGCGGTCGTGGGCGTCCTTGGTCTCCGAGCGCTTGCCGAACAGGGCGTCGGCCTCGTCGAAGAGAAGGACCCCCGGGGCCTGGTCGGCGTGGCCCAGCACCCGGTCGATGTTCTTCTCGGTCTCGCCGATGTACTTGTCGACGAGGGCGGCGAGATTGACGACGTAGAGGTCGCCGCCGAGCGCGTGCGCCAGGGCTTCGGCGGCGAGGGTCTTCCCGGTCCCCGACGGGCCGCTGAACAGAGCGATTACGCCGTGGCCGCGCGCGTTGCCCGGGGACAGTCGCCAGGTGCGCAGCACGAGGTCGCGGTGGCGCGCGCGGGCCAGCAGGTCGTCGATCTCGGCGCGCGGGCCGGGAGGCAGGACCAGGTCCGCCAGGGTGACGGCGGGTTCGATCCGGCGGGCCAGGCGCTCCAGCTGGAACGGGCCGTGCGTGCGGATCGCGGAGCGCAGGTCGTCCTCGGTCAGCGGCCGCTGCTCGACGGCGGCCCGGCGCACCGCGGAGGCGACGGCCTGCTCGGCCCGGTGCGGCGGGAGCGGGCAGTCGGCCCAGGCACGGGCCCGCCGGGCCAGTGCTGTTCCGGTCAGCAGGCTCCGCCACAGCAGGCGGAGATCCTCGGCGGTGGGGGGCTGGGCGTCGACGCACAGGGCGTCCCCGGCGTCGTGGTCCCAGGGCTGGGTGCCGATCAGGACCACGGGTGGAGGTGTGCCGGCATCGGTAGGGGCGGTGAGCCGGGACAGCGGCAGGCCGACGTGGTCGCGGGGGGCGTCATGGGGTGCGTCGAGGGCCTCGACAGGTTCGGCGATCAAGGCGCAGTCCCGCAGGCGTGCTTCGCGAAGGGCCGCAGCGAGCACGTTGGCAGCGTCCTCGGGCGGTCCGATCCGCCGCAGGTCCAGATGGAGCACGATGCCGTCCGCGTCGGCGAAGGCCGCAGCTGCGGCGTCCAGTAGGTGGGCGTCCGGCGGTCGACGCACGTAGGTCAACGGGATGGACGCCCGCGCCGCGGCGGTGAGCTGCTGCATCGTCCGCCGGCTGCACCCCGAGGAGGCGAGGGCGGGCCGGGGGGCGTCAAGGAGGCGGGCGGCGGACAGCAGTGCGTCGTCGAGCCGGTTGTCGCCGAGCACGAACGCGACCGCCCGGTGCGCAGGCAGCAGCGGTCGGGACAGGAACCCCATCTCCGAAGGACCGATCAGATCGGCGAGACCGCCCGCCCGCAGCGGGGCGGCGGCCGACCATAGGTCGTAGGCCGCGGCGGCGGGCAGTCCCGCCAGACGCGCGGTGAGGGCGGGTGTGGCGTGGCCGAACGGGCTGACTCCCTCGAACCGGCGGTACAGCTCCGCGAACCGGGGGTCCACGTGCGGTGCCGCGACTGCCAGCCAGGCGTCGAGTTCCGCCGGGCGCAGGCCGAACGCGTACTGGAGCCGCCGCAGGCGCAAGGCCTTGCCGTCCTGCTCGACGCGGGCCTCCCACTCCTCCAGGAACTGTGCCGCGTCGCCCGTGTCGTCGGGCAGGGGCCTGTGTTCCTGAGGTGCCGTGTCGCTGTCCGCGGCCGGGGAGGCCGTGGTGAGTAGCTCTCGCACCCGGGCTTCGAGGATCCACAGTCGTGCCTGAAGAGCGCGTGCGTCCTTCTGTGGCGGAAGCGGAATCTCAAGGTCGGCGGTGCGGTCCGGGGCCGGCATGCGAGGCGTTCTCCTTGGGTCGTGTCCCGTTCGGCCGGCGAGTGTCGGTCCGGCCGGCTGGTGTCCCGGCCGTGGCGAAGCGGTGGCCGGCGGGCCGGTTCAGTCGGCGGCGGGCTCGGGAGCGACGGGCGCAGTGATCATGGTGGCTTCGAGGGAGTCGACCAGCACGGTGCCGGTGCGACTGGCACGGCCGGTCACCGCCACCGCGTGCACGACGCGCTGAGCGTCGCCGTCCGGATAGGCCCCGGTTGCCCGGAAGCGGCCGTCCGGCGACAGCACGGTGACCGTGAGATCCGACAGCCGCACGTCGTTCTCGCTCAGCCAGGTCCGTGCGCCACTGCCTTCTCCGGGGATCCTTCCCGTGAAGGTGATCCGCCGTTGCCCGCTGTGGCCGGTCACGGTGACGCTGTCGATGTCCAGTTCCGGCGGGGGCAGGCGGCCGGCCTCCAGCATCGTCCGGTCGGAGGGAACGTCGACCGGGTCCGTGTGAGGCACAATGCCGAAGTCCAGCGATGTCGCCCAGGTGCCGGTGGTGATGTCGGACATACCGGGAAGCAGCGGGACCGTCACCGACACATCGAGGAACGGCCGGGGTGGTACGCCGAGGGCCGACCACATCTCGCCCGACGACCGCACGTCCTGCGAGGGCTCGTTCAGGCGCAGCAACGCGGACGAGCCGTAGTGGTAGGCACTGCGGCCGACGGGTGTAGGTGCCGGAGCGAGGTACAACGGCAGCTCGTCGGCCGACGCGAGCAGCGTCAGCAGCTTCTGGAAGATCTTGTGCGACTCCAGTGATCGGTAGTCTCTGTCCAGATTTTTCAACGGGAAGGGGGCCTTGTCCTCGTCGCCCTTGGAGAAGACGGAGATCATGTAGCCCAGTTCGGCGTATCGGGGCGGATCGATGCTCCGCGGACGGTCGGCCTCGCGACCGCTGAGGACGACGGCTCCCACCTCGCGACGCTGGACGTCCTCCTGGAACCGGTAGAGGTACACGTTGATGAGCGGACTCGCGCCTCCTTCCGCCATTTTCTTCGGTGTGCCCAGGGATACATGCACCTCCTCCAGCGCCTTGTCCGTCGCCATGAGTCTGGCGAGCGAGAAGTCGACCATGTCGACGGTGACCGGGTCGGGCAGTTCACTCACGGTGGCGGATTCCTTGGCGAACAGAGGCTGGCGTGGTGGCCGGATCCGTATGCGGTGGACCGGTGCGTCAGCGGGCGTGATCAAGGGCGCGGCCGCGCGAGACGCGCCGGTCGGGGCGTCCGGCGCTCCGCCCCGGTGGCAATGACGCGGTCACCATTCCCTTCGAGCGTGCTGCTTCTCACCTCCCGGAACCCGAACGGGCTATCGGAACCCGCAGGTAGCGGATCGCCCGCCGAGCGGGCGCGGCTTGCGGGGCAGCTCGCGCACGATGAGTCTGAGTCGGGGGGTTCGTATCCAAACTTCATGGCAGATTCGCCGCCGCGCGGGCACCGCTCGTCGGTCGGGGCATCGCGGGGATCGTCGTGGTCGGGCGCACTCGGGACGAACCGGCCGGCGCCCGGTACCTCCTGGCTGTGGCTCTGCTCGTCCTCGGAAAGCGAGTACGACGCGTGGCATCTCAACCTCAGGAGTACCAGATCAATGGCGGCCCCACGCTGCAATCGCTTGCCACCGGCAAGGACGGCCGCATCTGGGTGACCACCCGCAGCTCCCAGCTGGTGGGATTCGCCCCAGAGGCGCCTGCGGAGCAGACGGCGGCCAGCTACTTCGCCCCGCAGTACGGGGCGAGGATTCTTGCCGACCCGTACGGGAACAACCGGATGTGGTTCGCGGCGCCGGCAACGCCGAACATGATCGACCCGGTGTTCGAGTTCAATCTCTCGCAACGGACGTTCACCGCGCACCCGCTCCAGAGGGAGGGAACGCCCGAGGACATTGCGCTCGTCAAGCTCGGTACCGAGACCTCACCTCGCTGGATGCTCGCGGTGAGCGAGCCGAAGAACAGGTACGTGGCGTTGCTCGACCCGAAGGACGGGAACGCCTCCATGACGCCGGCGATCACCGAGAACACCTGGTTGTGGGGCATCACGGTGGCCATCGATCCATCGACGAGGAAGCAGCAGTACTGGGTGGCGGGGCAGTCCAACACCGCCGTCTCTCCTGCCGCCACCGTCAACGGCATCTTTCGCATGACGGTAGGAGCCTCCCAGTGGGACAAGCTGACACTGCCGAACGCGGCTGCACGCCCCGTGTACCTTGCCGCGGACGAGGAGTCCGTGTGGGTGACCACGCAGGGCTCCGGGCAGAATCTCGTGTGGCGGTACGACCTGCAGGTCGGTACCTGGACGGTGAGCGACCAGCTCCAGAGCGCGCCATGGCAATTGGTCTTCGGCCCCAACAAGTACGTGTGGGTCGCCGCCGGGCAGTACCTCTACAAGATCGCGAAGGCGGACATCAAGAACAAGTCGAGCATTCAGCTGCCCCCCAGCAGCAGCGCGATGGGCATCTGTGTCGGCCCGGACGGCAATATCTGGTACACGAACCAGTCCAAGAGCTTTGTCGGCATGTATCCCCTGGCCACGCTTGCAGCGCGCGATCACAGCCTGATGTTCGGCCAGACCCAGCTGGTCGAGCAGCCCCAGACGTCGGCTCGGGTGGGCACCACGATCGGGAGGCCGCTGACTGTCGAGTTCGTCGCGACCGGGCGCCGTGTCCCGGGCATCCCGCTCACGTGCCGCCTCGACGGCCGGTCCTCCTTTGCCGATGGTGGGAGCGTCGTGGTGATCACCACCGATGTCGAGGGTCGGGCCGTGGTTCCCGACATCGTGGCGGGACCGGAGGTCGAGGAACTGGGGCTGAGCGTCGGTCTGGAGTGCGAGACCACGGGTGTTCGTACCTCCATCGACATCACGAAGACCGGTGGCTGACATGCCTGTTCAGGAAGGAGCTACTCCGATGGTCGGCTCCGCTGCCCGCGCCGAATCGCCGCCTTCGGCGGTGGGGGACGCGGCCTACGAGGTCGCAGCGCAGGACACCGCCGGTCGCATCGCTCTTCCGGCCGGCGCGGCGCCGGTCTCCGTCGCCTGGGACGCCACGGATCGGCGGCTGTGGTTCCTCACCACGAAGGGCCTGATCGGCGCGGCCGCGTCACAACAGCCCTACGAGCCCCAGGTGTTCCCGTGGCAGTTCGCGACCGCGGGTGCGGGCGTGCTGGTCGCGTGGCCGGGCCGCGGGGTCTGGACCGTGCAGTGGCGCGACAACAAGCCCGGGTTCATCCGGTGCCTCAACGGGGCGTACACGCCGATCCCCGCCAGTGACGCAGGCCCGTCCCAGTGTCACGCGCTGGTGCTCGCTTCGGACGGCACCGGCAAGGGGCTGAGACTCGTCGCACCGCTGTCGGACACGAACGTGCTGGCGTTCTGCACCCCCACGGCCGACGGCAACTACAGCGTGGCGTATTCGGGCACGTCCCCGGGCGGGAAGCGGCTGTACGGCATCGCCGCCCGCAGTGACAAGTCGGCGGCGGCCGAGTACTGGGTCAGCTCGCCGGAGGGGGAGTACGTGGCGACGTACGCCCCCAGTACGGGCAGGTTCGGCGACCCGGTGAAGCTGCCGGCCGGGCAGCAGCCGCGTGACCTCGCGCTCACCCCGGCCGGTGACACCGTCTGGGTGGCGACCGCCGGGAAGGCCCTGTACCGGTTCGCAGTGAAGGAACGGGCGTTCCTTCTTCCCGCCGTCACCCTCCCTGCCCAGGTGCGGGCGCTGCGGCCCACCCCCGGCGGAATCCTCTGGTTCACCTGCCAGTCGGACGATCGGGTGGGGTACGTCCTGCCCGGCACCAGTGAGCCCCGGTGGATCCGGATGGGCGCCGGATCCAGGCCGGCGGGTCTCACGATGACGGACGACGGCACCCTGTGGGTCGCCCTGTCCGACGGCAAGGCCCTGCAGGCGCTCCCGGGCTGCCTCCTGGACGGATTCTCCGGCGGCGACCAGTCCACGGCGGTGGGGGAGCCCTTCCCCTCGCGACTCCGCCTCAAGGTCATGGCGCTGGACACCACCCCGTGCCCCGACGTCGAGGTCACCTTCACCGTCAAGGGCTCCGCAGTGCGGTTCGGTGACGCGATCAGCGACACGCAGACGACCGACGTGGACGGTGTGGTGACCAGCAGCGAGCTCAGGGGCGTCGCAGAGGGCGCGGACTCGGTGGTGGGCACCTGGGCCTGCGCCGATGCGACGGCGGTCTTCGAGAACCTGAAGGTCACGAAGGCGGCCGCGGCAGTCGATCAGGTCCAGTACGTCTCGGGGAACGGCCAGCAGGCGCCCAAGTTCGGCACCTTCCCGGAGCCGATGAAGGTGAAGGCGCTCGACAAGGGCGGTGCGGCGCTTTCCGGGGCTCAGATCACCTTCACGATCCGCGAGCAGACGATGGCCGAGTTCCCGGACGGGCAGTCCACCGCGACCGTGCGGACCGGGTCGACAGGGGAGGCCGTCTCTCCCAAGCTCAGGGCGGGTGCGGTCGAGGGCTCCGTCTCGATCGAGGCGTCCGCACCCGGCCCGGCGCTGGGCGTGATCATGAAGCAGACCGTCTACTGACGCCTGCGGGCAGACCCTCCCTCGGCCCCCGGTGCCACCATCCGGTCGCATCGGGGGCCGACTCCGCTCGGGATCTTTGACACTTCGTGTGCAATCGGTCACATTGGGCACCGAATCGGTTGGTGTGCGAAATGGATGCCCTGGTGCGCCGGGTGCACCTTCGCGTCCTCGGCCCAGCCATCGGTCACCGGAAAGGAGTCCGGCATGCTCAGCGGCGACGCCTTCAGCAGCAATTCGTTCGGCATCGAACTCGGCAAGTTCCAGGTGGAGACCGTCCGCGACGTAAGCGGCCTCAGTCTGGAGCAGGACGTGGTGGAGACCCGTCAAGTCACGCCCACCGGTCAGCTCCTGATCCGCAAGCAGCCCGGCGCCCGCCGCACCGGCGAGATCACCGTCACCCGGGGCATGGACAAGAGCACCGCGTTCACCGACTGGATCAAAGCCACGCTGGTCAACGCGGACCTCGACAACGCACGGCAGAACATCACCATCTCGCTCAAGGACGCCAAGAAGAACACCGTCCGGCGCATCCACCTGTCCAACGCCTGGGCGTCGCGTTGGCAGGGCCCTTCCCTCGGCGCGGGCGACTCGTCGACCGCGACCGAGCAAGTCACGATCACGTACGAAGACATCACCGTCGAATAGCCGAAGGCACGGAGAACACCATGACCACAGGTCCGCTCGCCCCTGGCGTCTACGTCGACGAGAGGTCCAGCGGTATCCGCACCATCACCGCTGTCGGCACGTCCACACCGGCGTTCCTCGGGTTCGCCTACCTCGACCCGAAGATCTACGCCACCGACGAAGCCAAGGAGGCGGAGGCGGCCCGCAGGTACAAGCCGCATCTGGTCCGCAGCTGGTCGGTGTTCGCGGCGCGCTACGACGTGGACGCCCTGCTGAAGGTCACTCCGGCGCCGGACGAGAAAGAGCAGTTCCTGGTCCTGGCCGAGGCGGTGTACGCGTTCTTCGCCAACGGTGGCAGTGCCTGCTACGTGGTCGTCGTGCCGTACAAGGTCCCGCTCACCTCTGCCGACCTGGAGGGGGACGAGCAGAACGGCTCGGGCCTGCTGGGCCTGGAACAGGTTGCGGAGCCGGTGAGCATGGTGGCCGTGCCGAGCCTGTGGACGATGGCCGGCCCGACCGACAAACCGGACGAGTTCGACGACAAGAAAGCCGCGGCCCTCATGAAGACCGTGGTCGCCCACTGCGTCAAGATGAAGAACCGGCTGGCGATTCTCGACGCGCCCCCGGACGGCCGTACCGATGAGAAGCTGCTGACGTTCGCGGGGACTTTGGGCACGACCGACCCCGACGCCGCATTCACGACCTTGTACCACCCGTGGGTCTGGGTGCCCGGGATCGACGGCGTCAGCCGCCCGGTGCCGCCGTGCGGGCATGTGGCGGGCGTGTGGGCGCGAACGGATGCCGAGCGCGGGGTGTTCAAGGCACCGGCGAACGTGGGGCTGAGGGACGCTCTGGAGCCTGTCGACATGCTGTCGGACGCCCGGCAGGCCGTGCTGAACGGGGCGGGAGTGGACTGCCTTCGGGTGTTCCCCGGGCGGGGGCTGCTGGTGTGGGGCGCGCGGACGCTGTCGTCGAGCCGTGACTGGAAGTACCTGAACGTGCGGCGCCTGGTGTGTTTCCTGTCGGAGTCGATCAGAGTGTCCTCGACCTGGGCGGTGTTCGAGCCGAACGACGACCGCCTGTGGGCGTCGCTGCAGCACGCGGTGGCGAGCTTCCTGACCGACCAGTGGCGGCTGGGCGCGCTGCTGGGCCGGACACCGGACGAGGCGTTCTACGTGGTGTGCGACCGCACCAACAACACCGACGACACCATCGACGCCGGCAAGGTGATCTGCGACATCGGTGTCGCGCCGGTCCGGCCCGCCGAGTTCGTGCACTTCCAGATCACCCAGATCGCCGGCCAGACCGGCCAGACCGGCTGAGACGGAGCACCGTCGCGATGCCCGACCCCACCGTCGCACTGCGTACTCAATTCCCGTTCGAGCTGCCGCACGGCTACGTGGACGGCCACGGCACCGTCCACCGGCAGGGCGTCATGCGGCTCGCCACCGCGCGCGACGAACTGTCACCGCTGATCGACCAGCGGGTGCGCCAGAACCCGGCGTACCTCGGCGTCGTCCTCCTGAGCCTGGTCATCACCCGGCTCGGCACCCTGACGGACGTGCACGCGGAGGTTGTGGAACGGTTCTTCGCCGTCGACCTCGCCTACCTCCAGGACTTCTACCGGCAGATCAACGGACTGGACGGCTCCCGGAGTGCCGTCGCCTGCCCTGGTTGCGGCACCAGTTTCACGGTGCCGTCCGCGCGGGGCCGCCTGGGGGAAGAATGACGCTCCGCCCGGACCAGTTGCGGGCGGAGGCCGCGTACATCGCGTACCACTTCCACTGGTCGCCGACCGACGTGCTGACACTTTCCCACGGCGAACGGCGGGCATGGGTACGGGAGATCGCCCGGATAAACACCACTGTCAACCACCCAGACGCCAACGGAGATTGGTGACGCATGCGACCCAGCACCCCCGGGTCGGCGACAGCCGTCCGGTGGCCGTGTGCCGCCGTCGGCATCCGCACCAGCGGCATCACCGGCCTCCGCGACGAACTGGTGGCCTGGCTCCCAGCCCCGGCCGCCACCGCGCGTGGACGGCTGCTCCCCGCCGCGATCCCCCTGGCAGGCTGCGCGGGACTGCTCGACCTGTGGATCGGTACGGGGGCGACCGGTGACGGCGGCTCCACCGCCGGCCCGGTGGGCCCGCTGCGGGGTCTTCCGGTCGGCGAGCTGGTGGAGGGCGGTGCCTCCGGCCCGGCATGGCGGCGGACCGGGTCGGTCGACCATGAGCGGGCCGTGGGGCGGCTCGTCCCGCCGTTGGCCGCGGTAGCGCCCCCCACGGGAAGCAGTGGGGGGCCGGGACAGGGGAGCGGACTCGGACGTGTGGCAGGGGCGCCTGCCGTCGGAAGGGGTGCGTTCGACGTCTGGCACCCGGCAGTCCGGGGACAGGTCGAAGCCCGGGACCACGGTGGAGGCGATGACGTTCCCGCCGCCGCCCCGACGCCCCTCGCGCCGGACGCCCGACGGGGCACGGTGTGGGCGCGGGAAGCCGCTCCCGGGCCGCCGGCCGTCGGGGCGGCTGTGCCCGGGGAGCCGGCTGCCGAGGCAGCGTTCCCCGGGCGACCGGCGGACGCTCGTGGGCCTGACGGGCCTGACGGGCCTGCCGTCGCGGCGCTGCCCGGCCCGTTCGTGCCGCTCACGCTGCCCTGGCCAGACGTGACAGCGGTGGAGGAGCCCGACCGGTGCGTCGGTGCGCGATCGGGCCGGATGCCGGTGGTGATGCCGAGCCCGCCGACCGGACACGGCGACTCCAGCCCGACCGGCGGAAGATCGGCGAATCCGCCAGCAGGACCCTCGTACGGTCCGGCTGACCGGGCCGGCGGGGGGCCGCCGCAGCCTGTGGCAGCGCCGCGCCCGCCGACCTGGTCGCGACCAGGACCGTCGACGCCCCGCCTCGTGTTCGGAACTCCTCGTTCGACCTTGCCACCGACCGCCGTACCGTACGGCACGACCGCGGGCGCGCCCGGGTCTCCGGCAGCGGAGGACGAGCCGTGGCGGCAGTCCATGCCGATGGCCGGGCACCCGGCGGCCCGGCCGCAGGAGCCGGGCGCACCGCGGATCGGAGCGCCCTCGGAAGCCGCGCCGCAGCCCGGTGCACCGCCGCAGGCCGTCCCGGCGGCGAACCCGGGGACACCCTGGTGGCCGGCGGCCTCGCCGCCCCCCGGCACGCCTCCGGCTCCTGACGTGGCCGCCCTCGCGCACGAGCTCGCCCGTTCGCAGGCCGACGTGCTCGTCCGGGCGCTGCTCCCGGCACTCGACCGCCACCGCAGGCACGGCCGCGCGCCGACCTACGGACAGTCGCCCGTCCCGAACCCACCTCGATGATCTGACCGTCCACCAGCTACCGCCGCGGGGTGCCCACACCATGGCCGACCAGCCGTTCGCCGTCAGTTCCCTGTTCTCCCTGTCCATCGGCACCTACGAGATGGGGTCGTTCACCCGCTGCGACGGGCTCGGCTGCGTCATGGAGTCGGAGGAGCGGGTCGAGGGCGGCACCAACGGCCGGGTGTGGCAGCTGCCGACCCGGCTGCGCTACCCGCCGGTCGTGCTGTCCCGGCCGCTGACCTGGCAGACCGTGCTGATCTGGGCCTGGATGCAGCAGCAGGTGAACATCCCGGTCCGGCTGCCCGGCCAACTCGTGGCCCTCGGTCCGGACCGGCGGCCGATCGTCCGATGGCTGCTCGACGGCGTCGTGCCGGTGCGCTGGAGCGCCCCCTCGTTCGACGCCGACCAGTCGCAGGTGGCCCGGGAGACCTTGGAGATCGCGCACAACGGCTTCCTCACCGTCTCCCTGTGATCGCCCCATCGCTCTGCTGCTGCCCCGGAAGGACCAACCGCACATGATTCCCATGCCCTTCGGCGGCGCCCCCGTTCGCGCCACCCTGATCGTCCACGACCCTCCGGCAGGCAGCGGCAACAGCCCGGGCCCCGAACGCCACCGGCTTCGCCTGCACTTCAACCCCGAACGGATCAGCGTCTCCACGCAGGCCCGGTGGGAGCGCAGCCGGGCCGCCGCCAAGGGGGTTCCCCGCCCGCAGTACATCTCCACGGAGCCCCGCAGCATGAGCCTGGAGGTGTTCCTCGACGGCGGCGACGGCCGGTCCGGTGTGCAGGCCGACGTGGAGCTGCTGCTCGGCTGCTGCTTCCCGACGCCGAAGAGCGCGGTCGACAACGGCACGTCGGCGCCGTGGGTGCGGCTGGAGTGGGGTCGCTCGCGCACCACGGCCTTCTTCGCGTACGTGTCGCAGGCGAACGCCGCGTACACCCGCTTCGCCCACGACGGCACGCCGTTGCGGGCCACTTGCCACCTGACGCTCACGGAGGTCGGCGGCGCCACGCCCGGGCAGAATCCGACCTCCGGGGCCGACGGCCCGACCGGCGTGCACCGGGTGGTGGCGGGCGACTCGCTTCCGCTGATCGCCTGGCGCGCCTACGGGTATCCGCCCGGCTGGCGGGCGATCGCCGAGGTCAACGACATCGACGATCCGGCGCGACTGGAACTGGGGAGCGTGCTGAGCGTGCCGGTCCTGGAGGGGGACGACGATGGGGGACACTAGGGAACGGTCGTACGTGGCCCAGGCCGTGGTCGAGTTCACCCACGCGCTGAAGGAACCATGGGCGGGAAACCTCACCGAGGTGGGCGTCTACACCGAGACGGGCAAACCGCCGCGGGCCGTCGTGCGCTTCCTGGACGACGGCCACGGTGTTCTCGCGGCGCTCGGGGTGCGGTTCGGCAGCCCGCTCGTGGTGTCGGTCATGACCGGGGCCCGGGCCCCGGTGAGGATCTTCACGGGCGAGGTGGTCGCCTTCGAGACCGAGGTGACCGACGGCGGGGTGTTCACCACGGTCACCGGTATGAACCGGGAACACCGCTTGACTCAGGGGCGGCACATCGAGGCGTACACCAATATGACGATCGGTAAGGTGGTGGCCCGGATCGCTCGTCGACACGAGCTGACGGTGGGCCGGGTCGACGTCGAGTCGACCGTCATCCCGTACCTCGCGCAGCCGAACCTCACGGACTGGGAGTTCCTCACCCACCAGGCGCAACAGCGTGGACTGGTGCTCGCCGTGGACGGGAAGTCCGTCGGTCTGCGCCGGCGCCCGACCGTCCACGGCGACGGGGGCGATCGCAGGGCGAAGCCCGTGGTGCTGCGTTACCGCGACAACCTCGTCAGGCTGCGGAC
The DNA here is from genome assembly GCF_042261735.1 of Kitasatospora sp. NPDC056327. NCBI lineage: Bacteria > Bacillati > Actinomycetota > Actinomycetes > Kitasatosporales > Streptomycetaceae > Kitasatospora > Kitasatospora sp. NPDC056327. The sequence continues at coordinate 24,209 of NZ_JBHJRC010000001.1, forward strand.
CGGGCTCTCGTCGTCCGGGCAGGTCGGTGCCGCCGAGGTGCGGGGCTGGGACGTCAAGCAGAAGAAGGCGTTGGTGGGCAACGCGTCTGCTGCCAGGAGCGATGCGTACGGCGTCGGGGTCACTCCCGGTGACGCGGTGAAGGCGTTCACCGACCGGCCCGACGACGTGAAACTCGTGGTCAGCGGGCGGCCGTTCGGCACCGGCCCCCAGGTCGAGGCGGCGGCGCGCGCCGTGGCCGCGGACAGCGCTGCGGCGATGGCGGAGCTCGACGCGGAGGTCTACGGTACGCCGCGCCTGCGAGTCGGGTCCGTCGTTGAGCTGGCCGGTGTCGGCCCGCCGTTCGCCGGCACCTACACCGTCACCGCTTGCGACCACGTCATCGACGGCGTCAACGGGTACCGCACCCGGGTGAGGACGGGCCCCCCGCCGCCGCCGATCGTCCCAGCGCCGGACTCGATGATCGGTCGCGGCCTTGCCGTGGGTGTGGTCACAGACAACCGCGCGCCGGACCCCGGGCGGCAGGGCGCGGTGCGCGTTCAACTCCCGTGGCTGTCAGGGGAGTACGTCACCGATTGGGCGCGCACCGTGCAGTGGGGCGGCAAGGGCGGCGGGGGGATGGTCGTTCCGGATGTGGGCGACGAGGTGCTGGTCGGTTTCGAACAGGGGTGCCTGGACCGGCCGTTCGTGATCGGTGGGCTGTACAACGGCCAGGACCGGCCGACCGACCATTCGATCCCGCTGGTCGGTCCGGAGGGCCGGGCCAACCGTCGCTCGCTGTGCTCGCGCGAGGGCGACCGGGTGGAACTGCTCAACGTGCCCGACGGGGCGCGCGGCGTGCGGCTGGTGTCCGGCGACGACAAGCTCACCGCGTACCTCGACCGCGGCACCACCACCATCAAGCTCTCGGCGGGCGAGGGGAGTGACGCGGTGACCCTCACCCTGGACGGCAGTGGCTCGCTCACCATCGACGCCGGCGAACGGGGCGAACTCACCCTGCGGGCCGGCACCGTGTCGATCGAGGCCACCGCCGGTGAGCTGACGCTGGCAGGGCAACGGACCACCATCACCGGCACACCCGTGCACATCAACTGACCGAACGCATCGGAGGACAGCGTTCATGGACATCATCGGCTCGGGCTGGGCCCACCCCGCAGTGATCTCGCCGACCGGCCAGGTGGTCCTGACGGGCGGTCCCACCGACATCGAGGAGGCCATCCGCATCATCCTCGGCACCGTGCAGGGCGAGCGGCGGATGCGGCCGGAGTTCGGCTGCGGGGTGCACGAGCTGGTCTTCGACCCCCTCGACGCCGGCACCGCGACCCGCGCCGAGATGGAGGTGCGGCAGGCCCTCGACCGCTGGGAGCCCCGGATCGAGGTGACCGACATCGTGTTCGGACTCGACCGCGAGGACCCCGGGGTGCTGTACCTCGACATCCGCTACCGGGTGGGTACCACCAACGAGCCGCGCAACCTCGTCTTCCCGTTCTACACGCTGCCGCCCGTACCGCCGGGGAGCTGACCAGTGACCCTTCCGACCCCGCCGCAGGCCGCCGTGCTGCCCGTACCCGATCTCGACGACCTTCGCTTCCAGCTGCTGGTCGACGCCGCCAAACGGTCGCTGCCAGGCCGTGCTCCGCGCTGGACCGATCACAACGTCTCCGACCCCGGCATCACGCTGATCGAGGCGTGCGCGGAACGCGTCGACCGGCTCGGCTACCGCGCGAACCGGCTTCCCGCACGCCAACGGACCGCGCTGATGCGGCTGATGGGCGTCGCCCCGGCCCCGGCATCACCGGCCCGGGTCACCCTCCGGTTCACCCTCGACGGGGTTCGGCAGGAGGTCGTGGAGATCCCCGCGGGCACCGCGGTCTCCAGCGTCGGACCGCAGCCGGTGGTGTATACCACTGTCGTCGGGGTTGCCATTGCGGCAGGGGAGCTCAGCGGCACGGCCGAAGCCTGGCACCTGGAGCAGGTCGTCCACGAGCCCGTGGGCGTCTCCACCGGCCACCCCGGCCAGCGCTTCGCGACGTCGCGGCGCCCGTGGCACGGCGTGACGGCCTCCTCCGAACCGGCCGTCGAGGTCCGGGTCTGTGTCGTCGGCCGGTGCGAGAACTGGCGCCAGGTGCCGACCTTCGCCAATACCGGCGAGGACGACAAGGACGTCCGGTGGGACGACACGGCCGGCGAGATGGAGTTCGGACCGGTGGTGCCGTACGCCGACCGGCCCCGCCGGCACGGCGCGATCCCGCAGAAAGGCGCGGTGGTCACCGCGACGTACGCCGCGGGCGGCGGACGGCGCGGCAACCTGCCGGTCGGGACGGAGCTGGAGACGCTCACCAGCCCCGCGACGCTGTCCGTGACCATCGACGCCGTCCTGCGCGCGGGAGGTGACGAGGAGTCCTGGCAGGAGGCGCTGGACCGCACGTACCTCGGCCTGGTGCCGCTGCACCGGGCTGTCACCACGCACGACTACGAGCGGGTGCTGGGTGAGCAGGTACGCGGACTCGCCCGCGTGAGGGTCACGGCACTCTGCCGCCGCCCGGACCCCGACGTGCCGACCGCGCTGAGCGTGCCCGCCCGGCCGGCGAACGTCGACGCGGCCTGCGTCGACTGGGACGAGCACGAACGGTGGGTCGGTTACTGGGCGGGGGAGTCCTGCCTGCGGATCCCGTTCGACGAACAGCCGTACCGCTTCGCAACCGTGCGCTCCCGCGCCCCGGAGCCGTGTCCGGCGGACGACAGCTCCCCGTTCGGCGCCGCCCCCGACGCGGTCTTCCGCTTCCGGGCCGGTGCCGACAGCGCCCGGCTCTGGTTCAAGGGCGAGTCCTGCCAATGGGACGGCGCCGACGCGCGCCCGATCACCGAGGAGTTCCCCGGGCTGGACGCCTTCTTCACCGCCGACCTCGACGGATTCTGCGCGACCGCGAACGCCGACGGCTCGTGGGAGGTGTTCTTCGTCAAGGACGACCGGTACTGCCACCGCGCCTACCGCTTCGACCCCGGGGCCAGGAAGCTCACCCCGGTGGACGGGCGGCCGGCCGTCGTGTCCACCCTGGCCGCGGGCTTCCCCGGCCTGCCCTACCAAGTGCGGCGGTCGCCGGACACGGTCGCCGTGACACCCGACGGCACCTTCTACTTCCTCAAGGGCGCCGACACCTGCCCGGCGATCTGGCGCAGCGAGGACGCGGGCCTGGCCGTCCATCTGGTGCCGGAACCGGCCGGAAGCCCCGAGGAGGAGTTCACCCCGGGCGACCCGGAGGCGGTCAAGGAGGAGGCCGCCGGCTGTGTGGAGCGGCTGCGACTGCTCGGCGAGCGCCTGCGGCTCCGCGAGGCCGAGTACGTCCCGTTCGGGATCGAGGTCGAGGTGCAGCCGTGGGCCGACACCGCGAGCACCGTCACGGCCGCCGTAACCCGCCGTCTGCACCACTGGTTCCACCCCACGGCGGGCGGGCGCTCGGGACAGGGCTGGCCCTGGGGGCAGGCCGTCTACGCGGGCGAGGTCGGCATCGCCCTGGAGCAGCTGCCGGAGGTGCGGCGCACCTTCGGCATCGACCTGACCGGGGGCGACGGGACGAGGACGCAACGGGTCCCCGTACCGGACAACGCCCTGGTGCGCCTGGAGAAGGTCACGGTCTCCGTCGTCAACCCCGAGGACTGAGCGATGACATGGGACGACACCGACGTCCTCGTCGGCACCCCGGAAGCGCCGGAGCCGGCCGCCGCCTCTCCGATCGGCCGTGACCTGCCCTCGATCTACGCGCACGACCCGGTCGTGCAGGCGTTCGCCGACGGCATCAGAGCCTTGACCGGCCCTGCGGAGCATGCCCTGGACGAGCTTGCCGATGTGTTCGACCCGTGGCAGGCCCCGGCGGCCTTCCTCGACTGGCTGGCCCGCATCACCGGTGCGCGGGTCGAATCCGGCTGGTCGGAACGGCAACGGCGGGCCGCGATCGACCTTGCCCCGTGGCTGAACGCGCGCCGGGGCACCGCGGAGGCCCTGAAGACGGAGGCCCTGCTGATTCACGGCTGGTCGCTCGTCCTCGCGGACCCCGGCGGGGTGCACGACGACGGGAGCCCCTGGCAGGGCGGCCGGACCCTGCTCGTGCGACTCACCGTCCCGAGCGACACCGACATCGCCACCACGACCCAGCAACTGGAGCGGCTGGTGCAGGCGCACTGCCCGGCGCACCTGCCGCACCGGGTCGAGGTCAACGCACCGAACGCCCCAACCACCACCCGGCCACCCGCCGACGGACGGACACCACGCCGATGACCCTGCCCACCCCCGCACTGGACGGACGCGACCGCGACGGCATGATGCTCGACGCGGTCACCGCCGTGCGCACCAAGGCGCCTGAGTGGAGCGGAAGTTCGCCCGGCGATGCCGGCAGCGCCCTCCTGGAGGCGTGCACCGACATGGCGCTGGCCCTGGCCGACCGCGTCAACCGCGCCCCCGACCAGCACCGCCTGGCGATGCTGCGGCTGCTCGGCGCACACCCCGACCAGGCCTCCCCGGCCGGCGCGTACGTGGTGTTCCAGCTCACCGCCCCCACCGCGGAGGAGGTGCGGATCCCGGCCGGGATCGAGGTGGCCACCCAGGCGCCGGAGGGTGAGCCGGTGGTCTTCAGCACGGTGGCGGACGTGCTGCTGCGACCGGTCGACCTGCTCCTGGCCGGCTGGTTCGAAGGGTGGCAGGAACAGGGCACGTTCACGGGAACGATGGCCGCCCTCCCCACCGGCGGCACCTCCTTCACCGGCGGCCGGCCGGAGCCTTCGGCCCGACTGGCGGGCCCGTGGGGCAGCGGCACGGCGTACGTCGAGCCGTGGCCCGAGGCGGCCCGCCTAGCGCCCGACGGCCCGCCCTACCTCCCGGCCTGCTTCCCCGGCGCCGGTGGGACGCAGGGACTCCCGCGCTGGCGGCGCGACGCCGGACAACCCGGCGTGCCGACCGAGCGGTACCCGCTCGTGGTGCTGGCGGCGCCCGCCCCCGGTGCCTGGCTGACGTTCGGCGTGACCGTCCCGAAGCCGACCGGGCGCGACGCCGGCCATGAGGGCACCGCGCCGGGAGAGGTCCATTGGGAGGTGTGGCAGGGCACGCACTGGATCGAGTGCCAGGTGCTCGGCGACGGCACCGCAGGGCTGACCCGCGACGGGCGCGTCACCGTGGCGCTGCCCCTCACCCAGGCCGAGACCGCCGTTGTGCTGTCGTCGCCGCCGGAACGATCCGGGCACTCCGAGGAGTTCTCCGGCGTCGGCCTGCTGCGGGTGCGGAGCGCGGCGCCGAAGCCCGGGCCCCTCGCCTCCCTGGTACTCAACCCGATCATGTCGGTCCTGGTGCCCGTCATCCAGGCCCAGCTGGTGCAGGACGAACTGCTCGGCACCGCCCGCGGGCGCTCTGGGGAGCGATTCCGGTTCGCCCACCCGCCCGTGATCCGGGCAGGCAGCCTGGCCGTCGACGCCGTCCACCCCGACGGAACCACCGAACGGTGGAACCACGTCGACTCCCTGGCCGGATCCGGCCCGGACGACCGGCACTTCGCGCTCGACGCCCGCACCGGGGAAGCGGTCTTCGCGGCCCAGGGCCAGGACACCGTTGGGCCACGCAGGTTCGGCGCGCTGCTCCCGCCGGGCGCCCGCCTGCGCGTCCCGCACTACTTCACCGGCGGGGGCGGCGACGGCAACGTCCCGGCCGGGGCGATCACCGTCATGCACACGCCTCTCCCGTACGTCGCCGGTGTCGTCAACCTGGCGCCCGCGACCGGCGGCAGGGCCGTCGAGAGCATGACGGCGTACGCACGGCGGGCGCCGCTCGGCAGCACCGTGCCCGAGCGGGCCGTTGTGCCGGGCGACTACGAGCGGATCGCGCTGGGCTCGGCGGCAGGCATGGCGCGGGCGCACCACCTGCCGAGGGACCCCGGAGACGTCCTCGACCCGGCCCACAACTACACGCAGTGGGAGCCGACCGAAGTCAAGGTGGTGTTCACGGTGGCGGCGGGAACCGACGAGGTGTCGGCGGGATCCCAGGTGAGAACCGCGGACTCCCCGCCCGTCGTCTTCACCACCACCGACACCGCGCGGCGCGCGAGCCCCGCGACCACCACGGTGACCCCGCTGCGCCTCAAGGACCGGCCGTCCGACCCGCAGGACATGTTCGAGCGGCGCACCCCGAACACCGCAGGGGTCCTGACGGGCTCGGACACCGTCGGCGGTGACGTCGACCACGACATCGGCCTGGTCCTCGCAGCGGTAGCCGTCCCGGTCGGCACCCGCGCCACCAGCCTCACCCTGTGGGTCCGGCGCGATCCCGCGTTCCCCGGAGCACGGCTCCCGCTCTCGGTGTACTGCGCGGACACCGAGCGCCTCTGGTGGGACATCGAGAACTGCTTCTACACCGGCGCCGCAGCGGAGAAGGCCACGCTGGGAGGGGAGGCCGTCGACGCCCACGCAGTGCGGCTGTCCGACGCGGCCGCGTGGCGCGACGTGCTGGACACTACTGGGGAGCCGCCGTCTGTCGCACCGCCGGAGCTGGTCCTGCAGATCCAGGACCCGGAGCGGCAGGACGACACCAGGTACACCGTCTTCGTGGACACCGGGCAGACCGGGGAGGTACCGGCCGAGCAGTCCGTGGCGGGATCCGTCACGGACACCCGGACGTCCACCGGCGCGCCCGGGCAGTCGTACATCCTCCTCGACGCGCCGGTGCGCGGGGACCGGCTCCCCCAGGTGGCGGTGGACGGGGAGCCCTGGACGACCGTCAAGGACTTCCGGAACTCCGGACCGAACGACAAGCACACGGTCGTCAACGCGAGTACTGGCCGGGTGCACTTCGGTCCGGAGGTCCCCTACAGCGACCCCCGCCAACACGGCATGATCCCGCCCCAGGGAGCGACGATCTCGGTACAGGGCTCCTACACCGTCACCCGCGGCAGGATCGACGTGCCGACGGGAACTGTCACCCGTCTCGTGCCGCCGGCCTCGGCGGGTGCCGTCGCCGTGTACAACCGCGGGCCGGCGACCGGTGGGCAGTCCGGCTACACCGACGTGTCCGGCGGCACCACCCAGCTCGGGGTGCGCCTGCTGGTCGTGCCCGCGATCACCCCCGACGCCCGCGGGTGGTTCCCCTACCCGCTGCTGACCCCGTCGCAGGAGGCCGTGGACGCGTTGCTCGCGGCCCTGGCCGCGCGGATGCCCCCGGACGTGCCGGTGTGGGTCGAGCCACCGCGCTACCTGGGCGTGCACGTCACGGCCGACATCGTGCCGCAGGCCCCGCTCACCGGCGCGGAGCGCGAGGCACTGCGGGTGGCCGCCGAACGCGCCCTGTACCGCTGCTTCAGCCCGGTCGACGGCGGACCGCAGGGAACCGGCTGGCCACTGGGGCGCGCCGTGCGGCTCGGCGAGGCGTACCGGGTGCTGGTCGACCTCCCCGGCGTCGAGCGGGTACCCGAAGTACGCCTGCGCCCAGCGGATCCCCGGACCGGCGACATCGGAGCACCGGTGGACACCCTCGTGTGCGACGCCGACCAGTGCGTCTACTCGGTCGGACACGATGTGCGGGTCACCGGCCCGGGCGAATGGCGGAAGGCGGGCGGAGCATGAACTTCCCGTACATGCTGGTGGCCAACCGGGGCGCCGACTCGGTGTCCTTCATCGACCTGAGAGAGCCCGGCGAGCTGAAGAGGGTCGGGGACGACATTCCGGTCGGGATCGGTCCACGGGCCGTGGTCCTGAGCCCCGCCCACGTGGGATACGTGGTCAACGAGGGACGGGACGGCACGGTGCCGGGCACGGTGTCCGTGATCGACGCCCGTGACCCGCAGGCCGTCAAGCGGGGGCCCGACGTCACCGTCGGCCTGCTGCCCCGGGCGGTGGCGCTGAGCGCCGGGGCGGACTACGCGTACGTGGTGAACCGGGGAGCGGACTCGGTGTCCCTGCTCGACATCGCGAGCGATCCGCTGCAACCGACGAAGGTGGGTGCGGACCTCCCCGTGGGTGCGCAGCCGTCAGCGATCGCCGTCGACGCAGTGACCGGCCGGGCGTTCGTGCCGAACTGGGGCGCCCGGACGGTGACCATCCTCCCGCGCACGGGCGACGGCACCGGCGCCACGGTCACAATCGACGTCGGCGACCGCCCGAGGGCGGTCGCGGTGCACCCGAGCGCCGGGGCGGCGTACATCGCCAACTGGGGCTCCGGGACGGTGTCCGTAGTCCGCGCCGCGCAGCAGGCGGGGCCGTCGGTGGCGACCGTTACCGTCGGCAGCCGGCCGAGAGCCCTGGCGGTGAACCCGGGCGGCGACCTCCTCTACGTCGCGAACTACGGAGCCGGCACCGTCACCGCCGTCCGGCTGTCCCCCGACACCGGGCTGCCCGCAGGCGGTGCCCGAACCATTACCGTCGGCCGCCGTCCCGCCGCGGTCGCCTTTGCCCCCGACGGGTCGTTCGCCTACACCGTCAACCACACCGCAGGCAGCCTCAGCGTCATCGACACGGCAACCCGGACGGCCCGTCAGTTCCTGTTGGGCACCGCCCCGATCGCCGTGTCGTTCAAAGCCGACGGCAGTTACGCATGGGTCACCGACCACGCGGCCGGCGCACTGATCGCCGTCTACTGCGGCGGACCCAGAGTGGTGAACCGCAAGCCGGTGGACAAGGCGCCGGTGTCGCTGGCGGTCGCCCCGGGCGGCGAGCGCCTGCTGGTCACCGACGACGAGAAGGACAAGGTCACGCCCGTCACGCTGTCCGACGACCTCACCGTCGGCACGCCGTTGGACCTCGGCGGCGGGGCCGCGCCGAGGGCGGTCACGTACGCGCCGGACGGGACCCGGGCCTACATCACCGCTGCAGGCACCGACGACGTCCGTGTGCTCGATCCCGGCGCGACGAAGCAGCAGGAGGCGATCCCGCTCGGTGTCGGCGCCGCACCCCGGGGTATCGCGGCCACCCCGGACGGGCGGTACGTCTGCACCGCCGACTCGGGCCGGGACACGCTCTCGGTGATCGGGGCCGGCGCGGAGAAGATCGGACAGCTGACGGACAGAGAGTTCCGGATGCCTGTCGGACTGGCCGCCGCGCCGCTCGACGGCCGCAGCGTCCTGTACGTCACCAACTTCGTGTCGAGCGAAGAGGCCGACGGCACAGTGTCGGTCCTCGAACTGGATGCAGCGGGCAGCTCCGTCCAGCGCAGCTGGCTGATCAGCAAGGAGGACGGCCACTTCGACCGGCCGCACGGAATCGCCGTGACCGCGGACCGCTCGACCCTGTACGTGGCCAACTACAACAGCGGCGAGGTCTCCGTCCTCGACGGTACGACCGGACGATGGCAGAGGTCGTTCACGCAGGAACTCGACTTCCCCTACGGCACCTGGCTGGCGGAGGACAGGAAGCTGCTCTACGTCGCGAACTCCGGCAACAAATCGGTGACGGTGTTCAACACCGACACCGGTGCACCACATGTCATCCAGGACTCGTCCCACGGTCTCGCCCAGCCGAGGGGCGTGGTCGTCCACGACGGCGTCCTCTACGTCGCCAACGCCGCGAACCAGGCCATCTCCGTCCTCGTCCTGAAGCCAAACGGCTACGAGGTGGCCTCGGTCGAGGACGCCATCAGGCCGGTGGACGCGAAGGGCCTCACCGGCCTGTCGATGTCCAAGGACGGCCGGGTCCTGTTCGCCACCGACCAGGAGGCACAGGCGGTCTTCGTCCTCACCCTCAAGGACAACCGCCTCCAGAAGCAGGAGACCATCACCCAGCAGACCGGCGGGTTCGACGCCCCCCACGAGGCGCTGCGCTCCTCGGACGGCCGACTGCTGTACGTCGTCAACGCCGGCCTCGCGAGCCACAGCCCATCCGTGTCCGTGCTGCGCGACCGCGTGTACCCGGTACGGCTCCGCGCCGACACCGGCCCGTGGGACGTGGCCTGCACGTCGGACAGCGCGTACGCCGTCGTCACCGGGCACGGCAACGACACCGTGACCGTGGTCGATCCGGCCGCCCGGAAGGCGGAGGCCCCGCTCACCCTGCCGCCCGGATCCGCCCCCACCGGCGTCGCCTGCTCGCCACAGGGCGTCCACGCGTACGTCGTCGGCCAGGGGACGGACGACGTCACCGTGCTGCGCCGCGACCCGAGCCCGGCGGAGAGCGGCGACCGGACGGACCCACTGCCCGGCCCGGTCCGGGGACTGGCCGTCGACCCGCGCGGGGGCCGGGTGTACCTGACCGGTGACTCACAGGTGTACGCGGCGCCGCCGATGGCCGGCGGGGCGCCGACGGCCACGCTGGAGTGCGAGGGGAGCCGGCTGGGCGGTGCCGCGGCCCACCCCGCCGAGCCGCGCATCTACGTGGCGGACCGGAGCCTGCCGGGGATCCGGGTGATCGGGATCGACGATCCGGACCACCCGAGCGAGACCCCGATCCCCGTCCCCGGCACCGTCCCGGCCGGACTCGCGGTGCACCCCTCCGGTGAGCTGCTGTACCTGTGCGACCAGACCCCGGACTCCGGCGGCGTACGGGTTCTGGACCTCGCGGCCGAGGACGCTCCGCGCCTGCTGCGCGGAGCCGGGGCCGTCGGACTGCCCGCAGCGACCGCCGTGGCGGTCCACCCGTCCGCCCGGTACGCCTACGTCGCCTGCCAGGACCCCGCCCGGATCGGCGTCGTCGCCCTCGGCCGGGCCGGACGCGGACTCACCCGGCTGCCGGGCCACGACCTCGCCGTGCCGGGACCGATCGGTGCCCTGGCCGTCCACCGGTCCGGCGGCTACGCCTACGCGACCGTCGCCGCGCCGTCCGGCGGGGTCCTGGTGCTCGACCTCGTGGACCCCGCACGGCCAAGGCTCGCCGGACAGCGCGAGTGCGCCAGCGCCGCCGCCGTCGCCTTCGCGCCCGACGGCGACACCGCCCACCTCGCGTACGGCACCCGGCTCACGACACTGACCCTCGGCCCGCCCGTCCTGGACGGCACCCCCATCGGGCTCGATCCGGGAGCCGAGCCGAGGGAGGTCGCCGTGTCGCCGGACGGGACGCAGGTCTACGTCACCGGGCACGGCAACGACACCCTCTACGTGATCGACGCTGCCACGCGCACCGTCCGGTACCGGATGACCAACACGAAGGGTCCGGTCGATGTCGTCGCCGACCCGGCCGGGGTGAAGATCTACCTCACCGACTCCGGGCGCGCCCCGACATCGGTCGCCGCAGACGCCCCGACGTCGGTTGTCGTCGTCGACACGACCTCGCACGTCAAGGAGAAGACCGCCGACACCGGCATCGACCCCCGGGCCGCGTACGGCCCGGACGTTGAGAGGAACTGATCGTCGCCATGATCCACAAGGTCGACCCCGTGCAGGGGCGGGTGACCGGCAAACCCGTGGTGAAGTCGGACGACACCATCCGGGTGGAGACGACGGCGGGACCGGCGAAGCTGTTCGGCATGCCGGGTGGTGTCGACCTGGCGGCGGTGCCGGTCCCGGGCACCGGAGGCTTCCTCATCGGCGGGGCGACGGTGACCGTGCCGGACGACATCGCCGCTCTCAAGGTGCCCGCGCAGTACCAGCGGCCGCCGAGCACCACTGCCGGCGACGGAGTCGTCTCGTTCGCCCTGGCCGACTCCCAGCTGGCCGGGCGCGCCCGCACCGGCAGGGCCGCTCCGATGCCGGTCGTCGTGCACGCGGGGATACTGACCGTCACCTTCACGGTGGGGAGACCGGCGACCGACAGCCAGGAGAACCCCGTCGACACGGTCGGGACGGCGTACACCGGCACTGCGAGCTTCGCCCCCCGGCAGCCCACCACCGTCTTCGCCGACTGATCGGGCCGGACGAGTCACCGCCGGCCGGCCCGTCGTTCAGTGGCAGGACCACGGGCCGGACCTGCGGACGGGGCTACGCGGCTGACGTCGTGGACGTCTACTGGGTGAAGTTCACGTCGATGACCTGGTAGAAGGCGTGCCCGGTGTCGGCGACCTCCCACACGCCGAGGATCACGTGGTAGCCGGAGCGCTTCGGCAGACGGATCGTGTGCGGCTTGGTGAGCGCGGGATCCGTGGCGGCATCCGGCATCTCCCAGTAGGGGATGTCGCCGTGCGGCTTGTACGTCGCGAAGGGCTTGGATTCGAACTGGGCGCGGCTCAGCGGCGCCTTCGGGTTCCAGCTCTCCTTGGTCACGAAGTAGTTGTAGCGGCGTGTCCGGTGCTTCATCGAGTAGTTCCACTGGAACGGGGTATCGGCCCCCGACTTCAGGTCGACCGTCGGCCAGTCGCGCACCTCGTCGAGCTTCACTGCCGCCGGCTCGCTCCCGCCGCTGGCGATCTTGCCGTCCGGCGGCACCGGCTTGGGCCCATTGGGAGGATCCGACGGGGCGTCCGGGTCGTGCAGCCCGAGTTGGGTCGCCGGGAAGAACTTGCCCGCTTCCAGCCCGTTGGCGGGCCAGCCGCCGTTGAACTCGATGTCCGCCCGGGACCGCGGATGCATCAGCCACCCGTGCCGGTGACCGCCACCAGGGTGATGTTTGACTGCCATGTCTCCACTCCGTTCGCCGTCGATGCGCTGGGCAACGGTGATGTTCGCCCGGAAGGCCGAGAGCGCGATTTCGGACACCAGCCGCTCGGCGGCCTCGTCCGTATCGGAACGCGAGGTCATGGCCATCATACTCTGTGTACGGATGATATTGGCGGAGGGTTACCTCTAGAGGTCGTCGCGCCTGTGCTGCACTGCCATTGGACGGCCCTCCAGCCACTTCCGCGGTGCTCTCCGCCCCCTCGATGCCGCCCACAACAGGCTCGCCCCGGGATGGCGGGCGGCGCTCAGGAGGGTGAAGGGGCGTCTGCGGCGTGACGGAGGCGGCCGGCGATGTTGCGATGTTCGTGCTGTCGCTGTGTGTTGGTCCGCAAGTTGCGCAGGGCGGCCATGTTCCCCGGTCCGTGGCCGGTGCGCCGGGTCGACCCGTCCGGGGCCGTCCGGTCGGCATGACGCATGCGCCGACCGTCATTCATTCGGCCGGAAATAATCATCTCGGCCGTGGAGGTCCTGATTTCCCGTATCGAAGAACAGTCATTGCAGGTGCCCAAGTCGGCAAGATGCGTCAATTCACTCGCATGGCCAGCGAGATTGCTGCCGCCCCATCGGCATGCGATGGTGAGCGAAAGATCAACCAGGAGGTGAGACCGATGAACACTCGTAAGCAGGTCGTTGCCTGTGCTCTTTCGCTCATTATCGGGGCCGGCGTGCTGGCCTTTGCTTCCCCGGCGGCTTCGGCTGATGAGACCAACTGCAAGGCCATCAAAATCACTGGCGAGAGGGAGGGTGGCTACAGTGAGTGTGCCACATATGAGTCACTCAAGAAGCAGCGCGTAAAAATCGTCTGCCGGAATATCTCCGACCCCGACTACCTCCGTTATGGTGAATGGGAATGGATGAAGCCCGGTGTGAGGTCCTATGCCTACTGTGAACCGGGGGATGAAGTCGTCGCCGTTGGGGTTGATACTGCCTGACGACCTCGTGCATGGTTAACCGTGGCCTGTGGACGTCCGAGTCGTTGGGTCACCCGTGGTGGGACTGAAATACGCGCATTGATCGTCTCGGAGCGTCGTATCACTGAGCCTTTTTCAAGGCGGGCACCGATCGAGTGACGGCCTGGCGGTCGGTGCGTGGGAAGAACGAACGAGGCTCCCGGGCGGTTGAGCGAGATACCTCACATCTCAATCAACCAGCCAGGGAGCCTCGTTGGTCACCTGTCCTGCCGCACTGGACCTGCCGCACGCGCTCGTCGAGTGGGTGACCATGCTGATCGTCACCCGGGAGGGTGACCGGGGTCTCCCCCTGAGTGGTCGACGCGCTGATACTGGATCTGCTTGATCCGGAGGAAGCGAGAACACCGCCGATGGCGATGAAGGACCACTCGGACGAGTTCAAGGCCGATGCCGTGGCCCTGTACAAGTCCACGCCCCGGGGCGACCTGTAAGGGCATCGCCGCCCACATGCGCACCGAACTCGTCGCCGACGCCCTGCGGATGGCAGCCGCCACCCGCGGCGAACTGCGTGGCGCGGTCTTCCACTCCGATCACGGAGCCCAGTGCACATCTCGTGAATTCGCCGACATGTGCAGCGAGTTGGGTGTCACGCAGCCCATGGGCGTTGTCGGCACCTCCGCCGACAACGCCGCCTGCGAGAGCTTCCGCGCCACCCTCGAACGCGAAGTCCTGCGCGGGGCCCGCCACTACCCGGGTGCGGAATCCTGCCGCCGCACCGTCTTTCGGTGGCTCGTCCGCTGCACCACGCGCCGCAGGCACGTGGTGCGCGGTGCATTGATGGGCGGCTGGACGCCCTGGTTCTCCGGCGAGAAGCGGTGGCACCGAGCGAGGTGGCCTCATCGCGCCGTTTCATCTTCCGTCATCGTTGGAGGAGTTGGTCGAAGTCGTAGACCGCGGTCACGGGAGCGTGGTCGCTCCACCGTTCGGCGTGGGTGGCGGCGCGTTCGACGCGGGCCTCGACGGCCTTGTCGGCGAGGGCGGGGGTCGCGACCTGGAGGTCGATCCGCCAGCGGAACGACACCTTTTCGAAAAAGGTCCACCCGTTCGAGTGCAGCCTGTTCGAGGGTGCTCGCTGGCCTGGGCGGTAGGGGACTTCCTGTGAGCATCATGACGGCTTTGGTGCCGGTCCGGGCAGTGGTGGGTTCGCGTGTGTCGGACACACACGGGGACGAGGGCAAGGTGTCGCACCTGGTGCAGGCGGAGTCGGCGACGCGGCACGCGGTCTCGAAGGAGTGGGAGATCGTCGGGTCGTTCGAGGACCTGGACGTCTCTGCCCAGATCACGCCGTGGAAGCGCCCCGATCTGGGACCGTGGCTGACCGAGCGACAGGGCGAGTGGGATGCGATGGTGTGGGCGAAGGTCGACCGGGCATTCCGGTCAGCCAAGGACTGCGCGGACGTGGCGCACTGGGCGGAGGAGAACCACAAGGTTCTGGTCTTCACCGACGACGGCATCACCCTCGACTACCGGGAGGGCCGCGAGTCGTCGTTCGGGAACGAGCTGGCCAAGACCTTCCTGATGCTGGCGTCGATCTTCGCGGAGATGGAGCTCAAGCGGATCAAGGCCCGCGTCACGGCCGCGCACAAGCACTTGCGGAAGACGGACCGGTGGGCCGGCGGGCAGCCGCCGTACGGGTACCGCATCGTGGACCGTCCCGGCGGCGGCCGCACACTCGAACCGGACCCGGTCACCTCCGAGGCCGTCCGCTACATGGGCAAGCTCCTCCTGGAGGGGCAGAGTCAGTGGATGATCGCCACGGCCCTGGAGGCCGCCGGCTTCGACACGCCGTCGACCCACGCGTACAAGAACCAAGGCGAGTCGTACTCGAGCAAGCGAAAGACGCCGCCGTCGAACCGCTGGAACCCGACCAGCGTGGGGAAGATCCTGCGCTCGCCGGCGACGATGGGCCTGAAGCTGACCGGCCGCTCCGTCAAGACACGCAAGATCGCCCGTGACGCCAAGGGTCTGCCGATCCGGATGGCCAAGCCTCTGTTCACGGAGGAGGAGTGGGCGGCGATCCAGGCGGCGATGGACGAGCGATCGGTCACGAAGGAGCGCTCGAACGGTGCCTCGCCGTGGTTGGGGGTGCCGCACTGCGACCGCTGCGGTGACCGGCTGTACCGGCAGGTGAACCTCGCCAAGAACGGCAAGGTCTACGAGTACTACCGGTGCGCAAAGACGGCGGGCAAGCCAGCCTGCAAGGGCCAGTCGGTCAAGGGCGATCGCGTTACCGCCGCGATCACCGCCCTGGCGAATCGGCTGGCCGGGCTGGCGATGACGGTACGCAGGTTCACCCCCGGCGAGGACCACACCGAACAGCTCAACCACGTCACCCAGGCCATGAAGGACCTCCGTGAGGAGAAACGCCGCAACCTCTTCGACTACCCCGGCGGCGACAACGAGTACGCCGAAGCCCTCGAAGTCCTCGTCGACGAACGCCGACGCCTCGCCGCCCTCCCGCAACGCCCCTCCGCCTGGGTCGAGGTCGAGACCGGCCAGACCTTCGCCGACGCCTGGAACAAAGCCGACCAAGAGCACCGCCGCCAACTCCTTCTCGGCCTCAAAGCCCGCCTCTACATGACACCCACCACCAGCGGCTGGTACCTGCCCGCCGAACTCGAAGCACGAGTACCTAATCTGGAACAGGTCAGTTCCGCGACCTTCACAACGAGGCCAGCGCTGGCCAAGCACGAACAGACGCTGGAATAGCGGCCGGAACCGCTGGATTCTGAAGGCAGCGCGCCCAGAGAGCCTCTGATGGCTCGGCCAGGGGCGCGACCGTCAGCCGAAGCCGCCAAGGCCAGGGTGAAGCGGCTTCCTCCTGTCGCCAGGATCCGGCCTGTTGATCACGGGTAGGCGGAGGGGCATGGAGGGATGATCGCTCGGACACACGGGCCATAGAGTGGTCCCTCACCGTGGTGTGACAGCGGAGTGAAGGGTGGGCGAGCGGGTGGACCGGCAGCATGTGCTCGGTGTGCACGGGATCTGGCAGGGCAGGACATCGCGGCGTGAGCTTACGAAGGACTGGACGGAGGCCCTCGAACGCGGCGTTGGCGGCCTGCGCGGCACGGCCGATGCCCGAGGCAGTGTGCCGTCTGTGCCCGCGGTGGAGGTTCCCCACTGGACGGCCCTGCTGGCCAAGTCGACGGGCAGTCTGAGCGGCGACGACCTGCTGCCCACCGACCTCACCCCGTTCACCGCGGATGAGGAGGCGTTCGTTGCCCAGGCCCTCGACGACCTGCTGAGCAGCGAGGAGCGCGCTTACGCGGCCCGGACGGATCCGACAACCCTGGGGCTGCCCAAGTTGTGGCCGGCCAGCGTGACCCGCCTCGCGATGGCCTACGACCGCCGCAAGCCCGGCGGGGCAGTCGCAAAGCTCATCGGCGCGCTACGTGAGGTCCACCTGTACCTGACCCGGTCGGATCTCGCTGCCCAGGTGCGCGCGCACGTGAGCGAGGCAGCGAGCGAGCGCACCAGCGTCCTCATCGGCCATTCCCTGGGCAGCGTGATCGGCTATGACTTGATCCGGCGAGCGGAGCTCGCCACGCCGGGCGGGACAGGAACTGCCTTGCACACCTTCGTGACCTGCGGCTCACCTCTGGCGATTCCCGCCGTGCGGCGCGGCCTCGCGGTGCCCGACGGGGAGGCGATGGTGCTGCCGCCACACATCCGGTGGGTGAACGTCTTCGACCCTGGGGACATCATCACCGGCGGTGCTGGCTTGGCCGCAGAGGCGGCCACTGTCATCGACGTTCAGGTCGACAACGGCCGCATCGACCCGCACGCCGCGACCCGATACTTGCGCACCGTGCCCGTGGTCCGGGCCGCCACCGGCACGTGGACATGACGGACGGCCAGGCCCCCGCCACCTTCCGGCGCCGCCTCGTCGTGATCGCCGTCAGCGAGTACGACGAGGGCACAAAGACGGCCCAGACGAGGTTCCAGGCCGGGATCGGCGCACAAGTCGCGGTCGTCGAGAACTGGTGGGGCGGCACTGCCCTGGACGACGGACGCCGTTTCACCCCCTCACATCCGCCCAAGCCTCTGCGGAGCGTCCACGACTTGAGGGCGTTCCTCATCGACGAGGACCTCGTCAGTGCCCACGAGGACGAGGCCCTCGTCATCTACATCACCGGCCACGGCCTGGCGCCCCAAGGGTCACAACACTTCCTGCGCCTGACGGACACCCGACTGGAACGTCCGCTCTCCACGGCCTTCCCGACCGCCGAACTCGTCACGGCCGCACTCGACTCTCGAGCCGAGCACGTGCTGGTTATGGTCGACTCCTGCTTCTCCGGCCGCCTCAGGGCGGAACTGGAGGGCTGCCTCAAGGCACTCCACCCGGGCCGGAAGGCCTTGCACACCCTGGTCGTCCTGGCAGCGGGAAATGACGAGAGCACGCCTCGTCTGCGGGCCTTCACGTCGGCCCTGGCCGCCGTTCATGCCCATTGCACCAACGAGGCCAGTGGCTATGCCCGCTCACACCTCAGCTGGGAGGAGTTCCACACCGTTCTGGATACAGTCTGGGACCCTGCCGAGATGGCCGACGTCCACGTCCTGTGGCCGCCGTCCAGCGTTGGCCGCCGCCTTGCCGCGAGCGAACCGAGCCCCTGCCTGCCCAATCCCGGACACACCGACGCCACCCTGCTGGAAGACGCCCGTAGCCAGGTCGGGTGGACCAGAGCCGAGCTTGACGACTACTGGATCACCCGGGCCACCGGCCAGATGTCCGGCGACGCGGGCTGGTACTTCACCGGCCGCGCCACCCTCATTAGCGAGATGAACGACTTCCTCACCGGTGACAACGGCGCGCTCGTCGTCACCGGCCAGGCCGGCTCCGGTAAGAGCGCCCTCCTCGCCCGCCTGGTGACCCTCAGCGACCCCCGGTTCCGCGCGGACCCCGCCTACCGGCCCTACGTGGAAACAATCCCCGAGCACCTCCAAGTGGCCCCGAACGCCGTCGATGCTGCGGTTTTGGCCCGGAACACCGACCCGCAGGAACTGTCCGCCGCCATCTACAAGGCCCTCACCGGGCAATCCGCCCCCGCCGATCGCGACGCCACCGAGCACCTGCGCGCGTATGTTCGCACCGCGTCGTCGGCGAGGGGTCGGCCCTTCACCGTGGTCGTCGATGGCATCGACGAGGCACGCAACCCCCGCCGCATCATCACTGACGTCCTGCGATCACTGGCCGCCCCGCACCCCGACGGCTCGCGCGTCGTACGGCTAATCCTCGGCATCCGCAGTTCACCGCGTATGCCCCGGCCACACCAGGTAGCCGTCGAGGAGGGGAGACGCGGACTGCTCGAACTCCTGCAACAGACCACTGGCGCCCGAACCCTGCTGCGCACCGACGACGCCGCCGCCCGGGACGACATCGCCGCTTACGCCGAAGCACTGCTGCGCGCCACTCCCGCGACGGGTACCCGGTTGCTGTACCGCGATGACCACGCCGTCACCCGGACCGCCGCCGCCATCGCACAGGAGGTCGCCCCCTCTTTCCTGGACGCCCGCCTGGCGGCTCAGCAGCTGCACGCCGCCCTCTTCTTGCCTTCGCCGGACGACCGGGACTGGCGCAGTCGGCTCAGGGCAGGGACAGAGGAACTGTTGCGGCAGGACCTCGCGGACGTCGCCGAGCACACCCGAAGTCGGCCCGAGGACCTGCTGGCAGTCCTGCGCGCGACGGCATTCGCCCTCGGAGCCGGCCTCCCGTGGGCAACGGTCTGGCCCGCTGCCGTCCGCGGCCTCGAACCACGCTGCGAGGCGCCCGACACCTGCATCCGCGTGGTGCGCGACAGCCGCCTCACGGGCTACCTGACCACCGCCGTCGAAGACGGCCGAACCGTCTACCGGCCCGTCCACGAACGCGTCGCAGAGGTCCTGCGCACCGCTCCGCACACCTTGTTGTTGGCGCGGATCCCTCTCGCGCAAGCACTGCCCGGCCTCGAACACCTGACAGACGACCCCGCCCCCGACGGCACCCCGGCCCACCGGCGACTCACAGAGACGTTCACCAGCCTCCTGGCCGACCGCTCAGAGCAGCCGCCCCACCCCTACCTGCGCCGTCACCTGATCGGCCACGCAGCCGCCGGGGGCGTCCTCGACGACGAGCACATCCCCGCGTCGTTCCTGCCCTTCGAATCCCAGGGCCGGATCCGGGGCACGCTCGGACTGCCCGTCATTGCCGATCCCGCCACCCGGCGCCTCGCGGCCTGGTCCCGCATTGAGCCGTTCCTGGAGGACGCCCCGCCCGCCGCCCGGTCCGACAGCCTGGCGCTGGCTGAACGCGCCGATGCCGCCGGGCTTCCTACCGACCATTGCGCACCACCACGGCTGCCGGTGCTGGCGCCGCGGTGGAACCGTCTCCAGCTCCCTACCAACGTCCTCGCGGGCACAACCACCGGGATCTGGAAGCTGGTCGCCTTCCAGACGGCCGACGGGTCCGCCGTCATCGCGGCCGGCCACGCGGACGGCACCCTCACCATGTGGGACGCCCGGAGCGGGGTGCCCTTCGGTGCCCCGTTCACCGGTCTCGGCCGCCATGTCCGCGCAGCAGTTGTCCTGCCAGCGGGATGGTATCGAGCGGACCCATTGTTGGTGGTCGGCAGTGACACGGGACTGTGGCAGTGCGACCCGGACACCGGGCGCACCCGGCAGCTCATGGCCGATCGCATCCGTGCCCTCGCCTTGACGACCAGCGGCGGCCGGGGACCCCGGCTTGCTGTAGCCACACCGCGCTTCGTATTCAATGTGGACCCGTACACCGGGGACATGCTCAGGGCGCGGCCCCACGAAGTGGACGCACGTCCGTACAGCCGCCGACTGCTCACCGTGCACGCGCTGGAGGCGGTCACCGTCTCCCCGGAGCAGACGCTCCTGGCCATTGGGCAGGACGGGAGCCAGGTGCCGCTCTTGGATGGGGAGACGCTCGAACGCGTCGGCCACCTAGCCGCCCAAGGCATGGGCACCTCCGCCCTGCAGGCCTTCACCAATCGGGACGGCGAACCTCGTTTGGCGGTCGCCTCACGCTCAGGCAAGGGGGTAAGGATCTTCAACCCCCTCACCCGCCAGGTGCAGCGGCATGCTCCCATCCGCCAGTCGGTTGCCTCCATGGCTCTCTACGATGATCACTACCGCGAGCCGCTCCTGGCCATCGGCAGCGGGGTCGACGGGACAATCAACCTCTTCGACACGCACACCGGCGAGCTCGCCCACTCCCGGCCGACCGAGGACACTAAAGCGGTGCGCGGACTCGCCGTCCTGGACACGAATCGGGAACCGCTGCTCGTCTCCGGCTCCTTGGACGGCATCATCCG
Source organism: Kitasatospora sp. NPDC056327 (assembly GCF_042261735.1). Lineage (NCBI taxonomy): Bacteria > Bacillati > Actinomycetota > Actinomycetes > Kitasatosporales > Streptomycetaceae > Kitasatospora > Kitasatospora sp. NPDC056327. The sequence goes on from NZ_JBHJRC010000001.1 coordinate 45,045, forward strand.
TCTCTGGAGTCCCGAGCGCGATGACACCACACATGGCCAGATCATCGATCCGTCTGCCGAGCACCTCGCTCTCCTCCCGCAACCGGCCGGTCCGGCCCGACTTATCAGCTCCGATCGGCACGGTGGGATCCGCGTGCATGCCTCCGGGACCGGTGTCCCCACGCGGCTGGTGCACGACGACACCGACGAGCCGCATGGAGAGATCGTCGCCCTGGCTTCCGCAGCTGATGCACCAGCCTTCGCCGTGGCCTACGCGGACGGGACACTGCTCGCGACGACAGGGGGCGGGGAGCGGCGGATTCTGTATGGGCCGGACGGGTACCGGAACAGTCCGCGCATCCGGCAGCTGGCTCTACTGCCCGCGCGGCCAGGCCGAGGCCTGATTGTCGTCGCTGGGTTTACCAACTCCCGCATTGAATTCCTCTCACTGAACAACGACGACCAGTGGAGTGGCGCGTGGCACACTGGCGGCCCTGTGCGGGCCCTGGCAGCGGCGCCGTCCGACACCGAGGAGCCGATCGTGGCCGCAGCCGCCAAGACGGTTCGACTGCTCCGCCCCGATGGCTCGACGGCCGCATCCATACCTGGACGCGTCGGTTCTGTGTACAGCCTGGCATTCCTCACAACAGGGCCGGAGCCCCTTCTCGCCACCGGTGGCGCCGATGGTGTCATCAGGCTCTGGGATCCCCGTGCGCCCCGGCACGAAGCTCTCCCGGCGCTCCTGGGACACCGAGGCAAGGTAAGTGCACTGACAGTCCTGCACCATCAGGACCGCCCCCAACCCTTCCTGGTCAGCGCTGGCACGGACGACACCACAATCCGAGTGTGGGACTGCCACGCCGGCGAGGAAGTCCTGCGGCTGGTCACAGGAGCCCCGGTCACCGCACTCGCCATTCAACCGCCCGACGCCACCGGGACGGATGGGAACCAGCCGACCATCGTCTTCGGCAGCCCGAAAGGCATCGCCGCGGCCGCCGTCCACCTGTGATCTGGCGTGCGGCGGGGACCCGTCGGCGGCAGCCGGACGGAGGCCGCCCGGCCGGGAGCGTGATAGGTGTCGCAGTCCGGTCGCCGCGCCGCAGTCCGTCTGTTGGTGCACATTGAACACACACTGGCGGAGCTTGTCGGCGTTCATGGCCGCCCTCCAGGGACACCACCGCAGCAGCGGCGTTCACGGCGTACAGCGGGACAGCGGCCCTGATTCGGTCAGCCTGCTGTTCGATCTCAGCCTGTCGTTCAGAACTTGGCGGCGAGCCTCTGCGAGACATGCCTCGGGGCCTGTCTGTGAGAAGTAGCCGTTGGCGGCGGCGAGTAGCGCCGCGTACGCATCTCGCTGGTGCTGATGACGCACGCTCGTTGCGGCCGGGTCCGTTCGGAAGCGCGGTGACCGCGACTCGTCCGAGGAGATGCGACGAGGGTCGATGCCTTTTACCAGTCGCGGCGGTAATCGAGGTCCAGGTCCTCCCGAATCGCTCTCTCGATCTCCGCATCGGCGCTATCTTCGAGTGCCGAGTAGAAGCGGTCTTCCGGTGAGCCTGCGGTCAGCGTTGCGCGGACTCCAGCTGCCTTTTCGCGGACCTCGACGTCCTGGGGAAACGGCTCGCCGGGTGAGGTCGACTTCATACCGGACATGACGGCGTTCATCAGGCGGCCACCGACTCGCCGGTACAGCTCGTTCGAGTGCCGGGCGGCCGTCCGCAAGACGTCGGCCACGAAGTCTGGCTCGTCCCAGAGGAGCTCGCGGTGGGCTCCGCCCAGCAGTGGGGCGATCGCCTTGATCCGCGCGGCGTCGCCCGATCTGAAGACCTTCAGGAGGACATCGAGCACTTCGCGGTTGTATGTGCCGCCCGCCACGATCCTGAACAGGTTGATGCCGAACAGTTCTCGACGCCAGGGGTGTTCCCGTTCCTGTTCGAACCAGTGAGCCAGTCTTTCCAGCAGCTCTGTGCGGCGTGAGCTGTTCTTGAATGGGAGGGGGGCGCTCCAAGAGAAAGGGAGAGGGGTGTAAGCAGGTGTGGGATCAGACTCCCACGATTCCAACCGCGCGACGAGCATGTCGAGCGCTTCGTCCTCGTATGCCTCGGACAGGGCTGCGATGGCTGACTGGACCCGGTAGTCGTCTAGCGTCGGTGCTCCGGTCAGCTCGATGACGCAGCCCGCTCGTTGGTCCGGGGTCAGGTCGGACCAGGAGAGGGCCTCGGGGCCGATGAATGCCCACGCAAACTCCCTTGCGCCGGAGGGCAACGCCGAGAAGGGGACGGAGCAGAGGAGTGCGATTCCCTCCGACCGCGTTGAGAGGTTCAGGACCATCCGGACCGCCAGGGAGAGGACTGCGACGCGAACCGAGACGTCATGGTGTCCGGCCAGCCGGCGGGCCGCCATGCCCTCCGACGTGTGCAGTGCGTCGCCTGCTGCATGCCGGGTCAGGCTCGTCTGGAGGACGGATCGGAGCACGGAGGCGCGGTTGGTGTCCTCCAGTTCCGTCAAGAGCTGCTCGGCTGCTGATGGATCGCTGTCCCAGAGGGCCTTCAGCGCTGGGGTCACGACGAGGTCGACGGTGGTGTCGCCGCGCTCCAGTGCTCCGCGGATGATTGCCGTGGAGAGCCCGGGCCGCCCGGCCGCGAAGCTGCCGATCAGCGGCCGGCAGTCTGGTGGATATTCGGCGAAGACCTGCGTCCCCGTCTCCAGGAGGTCGCACAGCACACTCCAGGCCGTTCTGTCGTCCCAGAGTGAAGTGGCTTCCTCGGCAGCCTCGGCGATGCGGATTTGCCAGGCGTGCTCTGAAGCGCCGAAGTCGTAGTCATCACCGACCAGTTCCCACTCGTGGCAGTCACTGTGCATCAGTACGGCGATCCGGTGCGGCAACGAATCCGGCAGAGAGCCCGAGACTCGGCGCGCTGCGGTCGAGGCCAATGGGGTGCCGTACAGCTGGTGCCACACCACCGACCGGTGTACCGCGAGCGACACCAGCGGTCCTGGTCCGATCTCCCGGGTCCGTACGGCCAACTCCTCCAGAGCTGGCACCAGCAGGGCCTCGAACGGCCCGCGTTGGTCCCGGAAGGCTTCCGCGAGGCTACGTGCCGCGATGCCGGCCCGCACCGGGTCCGAGGAGCCATAGGCGTCGAGGAGCACTTGGTAGGCGCGGGCGCGTACGGAGGCCACACGGTCGGCTGCCAGGGGAAGACGCGAGATGACGAGCGTCCACCCCTCGGTCTCATGGCTCTCCGCGACAGGTTCGAAGATCCGGTCCAGCAGGGCGAAGGGCATACGGGAGGAGGCGTGCACCGGCCCGGATTGCGCCCAACGGCCAACGGCGTCGACAACGGCCTCCTGATAGAACAGCGGCTTGTCAGGGGTGTACGAGGCGAGGTCGCTGAGGAGGCGTAGCGCTGAATGCGGGGCCGAGTGAATCGGCCGCGTGTCGTGCTGTCCGACCTCCCACAGCAGGTCGAGCGACTCGCCGAGGTGGTCGGGGTTGTGCGCGGCGGCCGCCAGTACAGGAGGGATGTCGTCCAGCAGCGGCACAAGGCCTGAGCGGTCCGCCTCGACGGTTGTGCGTAGGAGGTCGAGGACGCGCCTTGGCTGGTACGGCGCTACCTTGCGTACGACGGTCAGCAACTGCTGGCGTGTCTCGGTGCTCCCGGCCGCGTACTCCTGCTTGAGGATGCGCCAGAGGGGCTCGACAGGGGACGGGCCGTTGGGCCGGAGATCCTTCCACTGCCAGTCCACTCGCCCGGTGTTGACCAGGAGGTTGGTCAACGGCTCGCCGTCGGTGTTGGCCAGGACGTCTTCGAGAAAGCCGTTGGACCGCCCATCCCTGGGATCAAGTGCGGCCTCGGCCAGAAGGACATCGCCCAGCAGGTCGGGCAGGACTCGGTGAGAGTTACCACGACGGGCCAGGAGCCCCATGTCCACCAGACGGGCCAGCCGGGTCCGAACGATGGCCGCCGGGACGCCGAGCAGATGTGCGATGGTGCTCAGCAAGGGGGGTACGTCGATGCGTACGGGTTGCAGAGCTGCGACGAGGTGCAGCAGGGACCGGTCCTCGTCGTGAGTGGCGGATCTGCCCAGAGCCTCCGTGATGAACGCCTCCGTCACTTGTCGGCGCAGTTCGCCGTCCCGCTCCAATTGCTCGGGATTGAGTACGCCTCGCCCGATCTGTACGGCGCTAAAGACGAGGAGGAACGGCGAGTCACCCACGGCCTTGGCGAGCCAGCGGGCGAGGTGCCGAGTCTCACTGCTCAGCGCCTGTGCCGCGAGACTGCTGGCCTCCCGGGTCGTGAGCTCGCCGAGTTCCCAGGTCGGGATCAGGGAATCGTCCATCCGGAGCTGTCTGAACGTCGCTCTGAGGGTAGCTGTGCCGGAGGGCCTGGTGGAGATGATGATCCTGGCTCGGGGCCGCTGTCGGTAAAGGTCGCGGATGACAGCCGGTAGGTCGTCGGGGCGCTGGTGCGCGTCCTCGATGATGACAAGGAGGCTGGAGTCGTCGGGCAATCGTGCTGAGACCTGACGGTTCACGGCCGGATACGCCGGCAGCACCCGTACGACGCCCCCGGTGCGGAGGACGAAGTCCGTGGCCAGAGCGTGCAGGACACGGCTCTTCCCCGCGCCGGCCGCCCCCAGCAGGACTCCCGCACGCCCGTTGGCTTCGTCGGTGGAAGTGCTGAAGGAGACCAGTTCCTGGACGAGTTCCGTGCGGCCGACCAGGTTCCAGCGGTGAGAGAAGTAGGCGGCGGCGTGCGGATCTTCGAAGGCTTCCTGCGCTGTGAGCCACGGATCGGGCGAGAGATCGTCCGGGTGTACGTGGTAGATGCTCTGGTTGCCGTTCTGAACGGCGTAGACGGTGCCACCGTCGTCGGCCGTGTTCCGTTGGATGGGGGCATGCTCGTCGTCTCCGGCGGAACCCGGTTCCACGCTCGCCGCGCTGTTGGCGTCCATTCGTATTCTCTCCCCTCATCGGTCCGTATGGCCTCGTGCGGCGCAGGACTGAGCCGGTATGTCGACGCGCCGGGGCCGATGACCGCGCTCGTTCGTGCTCATTCGTCCAGCCGTTGCAGTGCGGTGGCGCTCGGGTGCTGGGCAAGCGCGAGACCGTCAACCACGGCTTGAAAGTGGGGCTCGGCTGCGGCCGTTACGACAGGATGTAGGTCCTTCAACCAATCAACGAGGGACAAGCCGGCGGTGTCGACTGCCCCGGCGCCGTTGACGGATAGTTGCCGAACCCAGCGCAGACCGGGATCGACCTGTAGATGGACGGGTTGTGCCTTGAGGAAGCCAATGAGGTTGTCGAGGGCGGACCAGTCCTTGTCGACATGGGCTGTCCAGTCCTCGACCAAGTCGGCCACAGGGGCGAGGGGGATCCACCGACGTCGGGCCTCCCGCAGAGTGCCATCGACGTCCCGGTCCATCATGGATACCACCGGGTTTGGAATGATCTCCGACTGCATCGTCCTGTGGTCGTGTCGTGCGAACCTGCCAGCGTCTTCGTCCTCTTGGTCCACTGCGGTCGGTAGGGGCTGGGTGAGTACCAGCTCCATGAGGTACGGCCAGCTGGCGGCGAACGGCCGCACGAGGTCACTCTCATAGGTGGCGGCAGTCTTCAGGGCCCGCAACAGATGGCTAAACGCCGAGGGTGAGACGATCAGCCGGTCGGCGAACCGGATCAGTACGGTCGGCTCTGCGCCGGCGGCGCGCAAGAGGGAGGCTCCTAGCCCTGTCCCTTGTTCGGTGTGCGGCTCCTCACCCCACACCTGCGCTGCGCGGGCGTAGGCGTCCAACAGGGGGCCACGCAACTCCTGGGCCAGGGCCCGGCAACAGTGCGGGGTCCGACCGGCCTCTAGCACTGCTGAGACCGCGGGCCGAAGCACCGCCGGGTCCATGTCCTTCCCCTTGCGAGAGACCAGAGTGGCAGCAAGGGAGGCCGAGGATGTGTTGCCCATCGTGGGCGCGGGCGGAATGGCCCTGGGCTCCAGCGACTGGCGGACGCAGGACTCCACCGCGCGCCAGGCAAGGCTGTGGTGGCATTGGCGGTGATCAGTTGAGCACCTGATGGACCAGAGCGGACGCAACCCTTCGACGGCGTACTCGCGCACCTCGTGCATTGGGTGGGCAGCGCTGTGTGCCACGGCATCGGCCACGCGTTCGGTGTCGATGGGCGGTGGCTCGGAAGCGTCGGCCAGGGGTGAGAGCAGGCGCGGCAGAGCGAGGGCCGCCAGCCGGTTGCCGGCCCAGGGCTGAGTGGCGTCCGGACCGTAGGAGGTGTCGACAGGCTCGTAGAGTGCCGAGGTCAGCAGGTCGACCGACCATTGCAGGTCCTCGTCATCCAGCGTACTGCCGACTGTTGCGGCGTGTACGGCCGCGGCCGCTACCGCGTACCGCCCGTCGGACGCCCACCCCGCTTCGTCGGCCAGCCCCCCGTGGAGCTCACGTGCTATCCGGAGATCGGTGGCGAGCGTGGCGAGATCGTCGACGACAGGCTTGCTCACGCGATACGGCACCGATCGGTGGAACGCGTAGCGGTTGACCAATGCGTATTGCTGCGAGGTGCGGTCGGCCTCTGCACGGTGGCGTTCCAACGCCGCTGCGACTACCTCCGACGGCTGTACCTCGATCGCCACCTGATCGCCGTCCCGCACCTGCCTGAAGCGCTCCAGGTCGAGGTGATCGGCCCACGACTTGACGGTCAACCCGTAGACGCCGTCCGGTGCGGCCGAGCGCAGGCGGTCGGCCACCGCTCTCAGCCGCGCAACGGCCTTCCCATTGTCCGTGCGTGCGGCATCGATGACGAGAGCCATCGCTACCTCGACCGGTCGACGCTTAAGCCACTCGTCACCAGGGAGGTCGTTGCCACTCGAAAGCAGACTGTCGCTGGTGATCCGGCCGATCTCGAGTTCCCAAACCTGGGGAAGAGTAAGGAACTCATCCAACTCATCGGTGACCATGTTCAAATGTCGCAGCAGCAGACCATAGGCAAGACCAAGGCCGGACAGCGTTCCCACCCGAGCCAAGACCAGCTGGGCGGCAGCGCGAACCGTAATGGAACCGCAGGCGATCTCCCGTTCCAGCCAGCGTTCCAATGCCATCAGCGCACTCATACACGGCTGGTGACCGTTAAGCGCGCCCCGGTACCAGAACCAGGACCTGGGGGCACCCGCGTAGTGGCGTAGGCCGGTGTCCAGGAAATCGGCGGTCAGACCAAGCTCGCTGCTTGTCGTGCTTTGCGCCTCCACAGTGCCAGTGGCAATGGCCTCGATCAGACGCAGTCCGTGCGAGGGGGCAGCCTGGAGCAACCAGAAGAACGGACCGCGTGCCCAGTTGGCTTGGCTGCGGGCGAGGCCGCCGAGGAACTCGTGCTTCCCCATCCACGGCCTCCGGCGGTTCCCGAGGAACCGGTCCGGTCGATCGGGGCGCGGAAGGTAGTAGGCCGAGGCCAGTTCAACGAGTAGATCGGGATCTGTCATGGCCAGGCAGCCGCTGGCCTCAGCACGGTCCACGGCCGGCATGAGGCTGTTGGGATGCGACTGCGCGAGCTTTCGCAGTAGGGCGGCCGCGGTACCGGCCCGCTCGGCACCGAGCAGGGCGAGTGCTTCGATGTACGCGGCCGAGGGAAAATCCGGTACGTCCCGGAGCATGGCATCGCGCAGCAGGGCCCGCACCGGCCGATTCTTTGTCGTGTCGGTCCCGAGTACCTCCTGCAGGAACAGGCCGCGCAGCCAAGCCAGCACGACCTTGTCGCCCAGTTCGGCGTGAGAGTGAGAGAGGACGCTCGCATGCCGAGCGATCCATTCGACCACGGGTCCCGCGACCAGCGGATCACAGGACCCACCGTCGCCGAAGCGCTGCAGGGTGCAGCGCAGCAAGCTGTTCAGCAGGCCGGGATCCCGGATGAACTCCTGGGTCAAGCCCGAGAGGGCGTCGGCACACCAGTCGGCGGACAGAACCGATTCCCAGAGGACGTCCTCCCAGCGCGCCCCGTGCCTCTCGGCGAGACGTACGAACTGCTGACGCGTCCGGTTCCAACGGGTGAGGAATCCGCCGGGCGCGGCCGGATCGGGCCAGAGCCTCTCCTGGCAGTAGATCCGGGCGGCATGGACAGCCCATCGAGGGCCAGTGCCCTCCAGGAGTAGGAAGCCGTCGTCCAGCAGTAGGCGCCGGGTTGTGGCGAAGTCCCGCAGCAGGTCGTGAGAGAAGGCGTGCTCCTCGCCCGAGACCGCCGACGCCTCGTCGAGCGGTGCCAGGATGCCGTCGGACCGCAACGAAGCCAGGGCCGGTCCGGGCACCTCAGGTGGTCTCCTCCCCGTTAGTCGGGCCTCGGCCAGCGTGGCCAGGGTTCGGCCACGTGCCCCAGCCTCCAGGCCTCTGGAGAGCTGGAGGCCGTTGTTGAGGACGAACGCGGTCCAGACGTGCCGGTAGACATCGGCCTCGCTTCTCAAACGAGCCGGTAGCGTGCCGCCACGCCCGGTGGAGCGCAACAGCAGATCGATGATCTTGAGCCTGCGGAGCAGCCAGCGGGACCGGCCATCATCCGCCATCTGGGCGAGGTGCGGTGCCGCACGGAGGACGTCGTCGACCTCCCGGTCGTCCAGGGGCGGAACACTGGTCTCCGCCACTCCTCGATGGCCTGCACGCGCTACCAGATCACCCAGCATCTCCGCGGCGTCATCACGGCTGACCAGTACCGGAAGCAAGCCGGTACTGAGCGCTGCATCGACGGCCTCGATGGTCAGGTCGTCGAAGCCTTCCTGGGCGGCCTCGGATCCGTCCAGGACGAGGATCCCCGAACGGGTCGGCGTTCCCCGTGCGCTGCTGTCCCGGTCCAGTGCCGACGTGACGACTTCCGCCAAACCTCCTGCATACGGGGCCATTGCGGGAAGGGAGGCCGCCAACACCTGTACGGAGCGGTTACGCAGTTCATCGACTGCTCGGAGCACTAGCGCGGACTTGCCGACCCCAGGCGCCCCACGGACGATGATGACTTCTTCCGGCCGGTCGCTGACGAGTGCCTCTATGAGGTCGGCGAGTGCTGCCGGCCGGTCGACGGTCAGCTCCTGGTCCGGCCCGATGCGCAGTGTTCCCGGGTTTCGCCGAAGGCTCCTCTCCCACTGGGTGAAAAGCAGCTTTCCGTCCGGCCCGACGAAGTAGTGGATGGACTGGTCACCGTTCTGCACCGCGTTGACGGTGCCGCCTGCGTCCGCGCGGTTGGTCTGTACGGTCGACTGGACGCCGGAAGGGGAAGCCGGCCCGGACCGTGCCTCGTCCTCCAGCCTCTCGTCGCTACTCACCTGGGAGCTGTCTGCGGTCCATTGGTGATGGACTGGTTGCCGTTTTGTACGGCATTGACGACTCCCTTGCGGTCCGCTTTGTTGATCTGCCGCAGCGTCGGCGCGGGAGTGAGCGAGCCGTCTGCGGGCCCGGATCCGCTGGCTTGGGTGGCCTCTCCGAGGTCGCCCGGCAACGCGGCGATGACAGCCATCGCAGCGGCTGCGGCGTGGGATGCCGCGATCTGCTGGCTGCCGCGGGCATCTGCCGATGCCTTGGCACCGTCGGCGAGGTCGCTGATGCCCCGGATCGTCAGTGAGTCCACCTTGCCGAGGGCGGCTGCCGTGGCGAGCCCCGCGCTCTCCATCTCCACGGCGACCGCGTCGTTGAAGACCCGTACAAGCCGTTCACGCAGCGGGGAGTCCATCGAGTTGAGGACGGTCTCACCGGCGGCGACCGGCTTGACGTGGACCTCCGGTAGCCGGTCTGGGCGGTACGCCCCCAGGCGGATCCGTTCCTGCCAGGCGGAGCCGCGCAAGCTGTGCAGGGCGGTTTGCAACAGCGTGTGCGAAGGGCTCCAGGCCGCCGGCCGGGCGAACTGCTCGTCGGGTCCGTGCTTGGACCCGTCGTACGCGTAGACCTTGTCCGCGACCACGACGTCACCGAGCTTGACATCGGACTTCAGGCTGCCTGCCACCCCGACGAAGATGATCGCCAGAGGCCCGAAGGCCGCTCTGAGTTGCTCTGCGACTACGGCCGTCCGAAGGTTTCCCGGTCCCACTTCCGCGATGACGACCTGGTGTTCCGATCCGGTTACCGTACCCACCTCGCACCACGTTCCCTCGTGGATCACTCGATGTGGGTCGAGCAGGTGCTCGCGTACCGCGTTGTACTCAAGGCTAATCGCCGTCAGTACGACGACTGGCCTGGCCGAGCCGAACTTGCCTTTGAGCAAGGGACCTTACCTCCAGGATCGTGACTTCCATCGAGCGTACCGCCGCGCGCCGACAGTCCCGACTCACTGCGATCGGCGTCCGGGGGGCAGCCGCTAATTTGCGGGCCCAGCGACGGCTTTTCGGCGACTCGTCGGCTGGGCCAGACTGTCCGGACGGAACCTTGACTCTCAGCACCGGAGAAACAGCCGTGACTGCGACCGATGACATCACTGTTGGCAAGCTACTCCTGGCCGAGTACGAGAGGGTGAAGGAGGAACAGAAGACTCGAATAGGCTTCCGGGACAATCTGCTCTACGTCACACTGGCCGCGATGGTGACGGTGCTGATCGGCGCGGCGCAGACACGCCAGCCTGCCTTGTTGCTGACGCTGCCTGCGGCGACGTCCATTCTCGGATGGACCTACCTGACGAATGATCAGAAGATCAGTGCGATCGGCCTCTATGTCCGTACGGATCTAGGGCCTCGCCTGGCTGCACTCGCTGGCGAGCCTGAGAGCCTCTTCGACTGGGAGTCGGCACACCGAAGCGATGGCTGCCGGAGACAACGGAAGATCATCCAGTGCGCGGTTGATCTCATTGCCTTCGCTGCGGTTCCGATGGCAGTTCTTACCGCGTTCTGGGTCTATGGCGCGGGGGCGGCCCTGCCGAGCATCCTCTCCGTTCTGGAAGCGTTGGCAGTCATCGTTCTTGCTGCCCAGATAGTCCAGTACGCCGATGTCGCGAGGTAGGCCGCACATGTGTGCCTTCCGGAGCGGCGTATGTGGAGGCCCAGGGCCGCAGGAATGCGCTTGCCTGGTCGTACAGTTCAGGGCACGACGAAGGCGACACTGTGGTTGGCCCTGTGACCGCCACGTACAGCTTCTCGCGGCTGCCGGCTTCGGCAGGGTGACGAGTCCGCAAGTATTTGATCATCAGTTTGGTAGAGGAGAGTAGGATGCGTTCGAAGGTGCTTGGGTACCGGATCGCCGACGCTTCGGTGGCTGGCGTGGCCTGGAGTTGGACCCGGTCACGTACGAGGCCGTCCGTTACAAGGCCAAGATCCTGCTGGAGGGGAAGATCCAGTGGATGATAGTCATAGTCCTCGGGGCCGCCGGCTTCGCCCCCCGGCGAACCACACTGCAAGCATCAGGGCGAGGTCGGTGACGTTGGTGACCATCCACATGACCGTCCTCGCCGACCTGCCCGACGCCACCCACACCGAACCGGTACCGACGGACCCGACCTCCACACCGTGCCGGTTAAAGATCAAGCTAGCTGGGGCGAGCCAGCTCGATGGTGGCTGGCCCGAGCCTCAGCACACTGACGTCCAGCTCGTCAGGGTCGGGGACGTGGACGGCGTCGGCGATCCGGATGGCGCTGTTGACCAGAAGTTCCCCCACCTCCGCGCAGGATGGCCCCTTTCGCCAGGTCAGGCATCGGCTGGTGTTGCTCCGGCGCGCGGGCACGATCTCGGCGGTGTGGGGCCAGTGCCTCCACCAGGTGCTCGCGCGCACCATCAGCCGACTGCGCAATGGCGTACAGGGAGTGGGGGCCCAGTGGGGGGAGGCACTCTCCTCTGCATCCGTGATACCCGAGGTTCGCCAGAACGTGAGGTTCTCCGGGGTCTCGTCGGAGCCGGTTTCCCACCGCAGGCGCGAGTGCATCAAGCGCACGGTGCCCTGGTGGGATTCGCGCAGTTCGAGGCGGCCTTGCGTGGGTAGGTGAAGCAGGTGGACGGCGCGAGCGGAGACACGTTCGATTCGCAGGCCCGGGATGCCGAAGTGCACATGGGAGCCGTCAGCGTAGGTCACGGTCTTCGGTAGCAGGTAGTGCGCTACTCGTGGAGCCACGCTCGCCTGGATCGTCAGCTGGTGCGGCGTGGGCATGATCCATTCGTAGTATCCGGCGAGCTCGCGGAAGGACCTTCCGCCGCGATGGTCCCACGGGTGAGAGCGTCCGGAGCTGAACAGCAGGTCCCAGAGCAGGGCTTGGAAGCTCTCCTGGCCGACGTCCTTGGTGTCCAGCTCGATCCGTCCGTTGACCGTGGCCGCCTGCAGCGCATGCTGGGGTACGGACATGAGGGGCAGGTACTGCTTGAGGCGCGCACGGTCGTTGACATGCGGCATTGAAGATCCTCGCCGGCGACAGCCCGGACTGCGCCGCGAAGTGAGACGGTGGTGTCGTCTGATGCCACGGCGAATCGCGAGGAGGTTGGGCATCCCACCCGTCGGCTTCCGAGCACAATTCGTCCGGGCGAACGGCCAGCCGTGGACCACCTCCGGGCCCAAGATGAGAGTAGAGGAAGCCATCGCGATCTGCACTTCGCCACGCCGGTGCGGCGACCTCCAGCGCGGTGTTGGCAACGGGCCGATGGTGGATGGGGTGGTCACCTGTGTCGATCGGCTCACCGAGCCGCCCTGCCCATGGTCGGCGTCCGGCGGCGCCGGTGTATGCAGCCTTTGGGCTGCGAATCGAACCGATTGTCAGGGCGCCTTGACAAGGTGTCACGAGCTGCGAACTCTGGTGCCCTGTACTCCAGGGACATGAGGGGCACGGCATGCCATGGGTTGACGAGAGCAAGCACCACCGGGGCTTCCCAGCAGCGGTGTTGGCGGACGGCAGCGAGCCGGGGCCGCTGCCGGACGGGCGCACCACCTGGTGGCTCTACAACGGTGCGTATGGCCCTCGGGCCGTTGCCGTGCGCGGTGGCTGCGGTTGCGGCTGGCGAGGTGAGCGGCTGCACCTGTTGGACTTCGGTGACGACGTGGCGACCGAGGCGGTCGGCGAAGCCAGCGGTCCGTTCGCGGACTGGGAGCAACACGTCGACCTGGCCGAGGGCGTCGTGCCGCGCGAGGTCGAGGAGCTGGTTGCGGCCCTGGTGGATCGGATCTGCGACCTGACAGAGAACAGACCATACGCGGCCGCCCGTGCGGCGGCCCGGCTCGAGCGTGCCGCCGGCTCGACCGCGCTGCTGGCCGGTCGCAAGGCTCGCAGCAGCATGATGACCTGGGAGTATGTCGGCCGCGCCCGGCCACGACCCGCCAGTGTGTCTCCAGCCCCACTGGTCAAAACACCTAGGCGGCAGGCCTCTTGGCGGCAGCGCGCGCCGTTGTTGCGTTGGCGGCTGAGTTGACACGCGCCGTGTGGGCGCGCCGCGAGACCTCGCCCCCGAAGGGACTCCAGCCATACAGCGATGCCAGCAACTCAGCCACCGCTGCGACCCCTGCGGACACAAACGCCGTGAGCCGCGCCATAAGAGCCGGCGGCCGGGCAACCAGCCGGCCGCGACTCTGCGAAGCCGTGATGGCACATTGCTCGGACCAAAGCTCAAAGACCTGTGCAAGGCGCGCAAAGAAGACGGCGACGAGAGCCAAGGACGCGTAGAAAGCAATGAACCCTACAATTACACGCTGGGCAACACCTGGGGGTGGCGTGCCAGGAGCCCATGGCCAGCCCATTGCTTCATGGACGCCGCCATACCCAAAAAACGAGGCGAAGAATGCAGAAGCCACCAAAGGGCTTCCGATGTCCTCGTAGTCGTCTGCATCCTCATCGCCTTGCTCGGGGGGCCGCTGGCCTGGGTGGGAGGTGTCGGCGCTCTTCTTCCCGTACGGCGGTAGGAAGATCTGCCATATCCCGCCATGGACGTTCCCGCCGACGAAGGTGCCAGACCGGTGGTTGTGCTGCTCCCTGCGGTCATCGTCCGCCATCTGGCGTCCCGTCCTGACTGAGGGTCAGACCACCGTAGACGTTCCCGCCGATGAAAGTCCCCGTTCCAGAGTTGCGCTGGTTCCACACGTTCGAGGTCGACGGCATGGGCTGCGCGAGCCCATCGACCTCGGCCATCGCCTCTCGGTGTTCGGACAGGTATCGCGCGATGGCCTCTGCCCATGCCTCGGTCGCCGCAGCCCGTGCTTCCCCGTCTTCGGAGGAGAGCTGCGCTGCGGTGGTGCCGACCGCCACGGTAGCTGCTTGCTGCTGGTGGGCCGTTCCAAGGCGGAAGAAGTGTGCCACTGTGGACTGCATCTTCCCGGCGCCCCAGGTGGCGATGGCGGCAACCAGCGTCCCCGCTGCGCCGGTCGCCACTGCTGTGATCTCAGCGTCGTACATGATCGAGACGATCTCCCCGTTTCGTGGCCGCGGTCCGCAGCCGAACCTACCGTCGGCGCCACCCGCGCGTGGGCGAATCCGTTGACTGGCGGTGGTGATGAAGAGGGTGAACCCGCAATGGACACATCTAGAGGTGCCAGCCTAAGGCTGGCCGCGCCACAGGTAGCCGGCGAATGGCATCCCGTTCGTAACGGTGAACTCACTCCGGACTCGGTCGCAGCAGGGTCGAGCCGGAAGGCGTGGTGGCTCGGCCCGTGTGGCCACGAGTGGCAGGCAGTGGTCCACAGCAGGAGCGGCGGATGCGGATGCCCCTACTGCGGCAGCCGCAGAGTGGGATACGGCAACGACCTGGCGACTCAGTTTCCGAATGTGGCTCGTGACTGGCACCCCACCCGAAACGGTGATGCCCAACCGGACCGAACCGCACCCAAGTCGAACAGGAAGGTGTGGTGGCTGGGATCCTGCGGTCACGAGTGGCATGCGACCGTGGCGAACCGCACAGCCAGGCGTTCCGGATGCCCGTACTGCGCTAATCAGAAGGTCGGGTATGGCAACGACCTCGCCACGCGGTACCCGGAACTCGCAGCGCAGTGGCACCCCACCCGCAATAGCGGCCTGTCACCAGAGCAAATCCCTTACGGGGCACGACTCAACGCATGGTGGCGCTGTGCCAGCGGCCACGAATGGCAAGCCATGGTCTTCAAGCGATCCGCTGGAAGCTCGTGCGCCCGGTGCAAGCTCATCGGCGTATCGGAGGTGGAGCTGAGAGCCTTCGCCGAGCTTCGCCAGGTGTTGGGCGGCCACGTGAAGCCGCTCAGGCGCGATGCGCGCCTGAGTACGCAGCATAGGCAACGCCTGCGGGTGGACATGATCCTCGGCGACGTCGCGGTGGAGTACGACGGCTCCTACTGGCACAAGGACAAGGTCTCGATTGACCGGGAGAAGACAGACCGGCTGCAACGGGCCGGATACAAGGTGATCAGGGTACGCGAGCACCCACTGCCTCTGACAGGCCCGTGCGACACCACGGCACCGAGAGCCGCGAAGCCCTTCCACGTGGCAGCAGCGGTCCTACAAAAAATGCTCGACGAGGACTTCCTCCTCACAAGCGCTGCGCGACAAGCGGCCGGGACCTACATTAGCGCGGGCCGGCTCGTCGCCCAGGAAGAAGCGGACCGAGCCGTCAACGGGCTGCGCGCCCGAGATCACGGTTCCAAATCCCTTGCTGCGCAATTCCCCCTCATCGCCGAGAAATGGCATCCGCACCTGAACGGGGAGCTGTCCCCGCAGCAGGTCACTGCCCGCTCGGGGAAAGAGGTGTGGTGGCTGTGTACCGAAGGACACGCATGGCGGGCGAAGATCGACCAGCGGGTCGGCAAGAGTACCGGATGCGGCTTCTGCTCCGGCCGCTACGCCACCGAGACAACCTCGCTCGCAGCACGCAGACCTGACCTCGCCGCGCAGTGGCACCCCACCCTCAACGGCACCCTTCTGCCCATACATGTCACGCCCCATACCCGTCGCGTGGTGTGGTGGCTCTGCACCGAGGGGCATGCTGCCGAGGACCCCGTGGCCAACCGAAGCAAGGGCATGGTCTGCCAGCACTGCCCCCACTCACGCAGAAGTCGGAAGGCCCGTGAACGCAAGGACGAACACGGCCACTGTCCGCCGGGGGACCAGGGCATCACAGTGCATGCGGCAGTCTCGGACGCGGCAGCCGCATCAGCGATAGACGCGGCCGTTTCGGGCTGAGAAGCGCATGGTGATCGCATCCTGATGCCTGAGGTTCTCGTTGCTCCACCACCAATGTGACCCGCCCAGACGGCGGCATCCGGACCCACGCCTACTCCGGCGGCGTCATCAGCTGGCAGTCCGACCCCTCTGGCGGAGAGGCTGATCCAGGCGCGGCTGGCCTCGGTCTTGGGCTGGTTGAAGTGGAGGTCGCCGTTGTCCGCGGCGGACAGGGTCCAGCGGACGAACAGTTTGCGGTCCATGAGGTGGACGTCCGACCAGTGCAGGGCGAGGACCTCACCGCGGTGCATGCCGGTGCCGAGCAGGACCTCGAACAGGTCGGCCAGCTGGTCTGCGTACTGCTCCGCGTTGTGTCGCAGGAACGCCGCAGCCTGCGCCGGGGTCCAGCACGTGCGCTCCTCGGCGCGGGGTTTGGGCGGTACGCAGTGCTCGGCCGGGTTGAACTTCAGCCGCCACGAGCGCACCGCGTGGTTCAGCGCGTTGCGCAGCGTCGAGACGACCCGGTACAGCGTGACCCGGCCCCGGCCGGCCTTCCGTTGTGCGGCCATCCAGTCCTAGATCTGCTTCGGCCGCAGATCCAGCAGCCGGCAACGCCCGAACGCCAGGATCAGGTCCCTCTCCACGTACGCTTTGTAACCGGCGGAGGTGTTCGCGTGAGCTCCTCGTTCCGCGTGGCCAGCCACTCCCGCAGGTATTCCGCCACAGTGGCACGACGCTCCTCGTGCGCCCCGTTCAGCCCACCCTCCAGGACCGCCAGCTCCTGCGCGGCCTCGGCCTCCGTCGCGAACCCGCCACAACGCCCATCTGGACACGGCGGGCGGCGACGACTGGCGGGTGCTGGCGGTGCTGGGATTCCGAAGGAACCGGTCGGCCCCGGTCGCTCGCCGAAGGCCCGGCCGACGCGGGAGCGGCGAAAAGGTTGGTGTTCAGAGCCGACGGAACCGGGTAACGTCTTTGCCATGTTCTTCCAGACGCCGACTTACGAGTGAGCGCGTGATGGGCCCCTGCTGACGTCCTTCGACGTCGCCGCCCGTCCCCCACCGATGAATCCGTAGATCACTTCACTTCACTTCACCACCGGGAGAACCCACGACCGTGAGCAAGAACATCAACAACCCCGTGGGCATGGGCGGCGGCCAGCGCAAGAGGCAGTCCCGCGCCGAACGGCAGAACAACGGTCCGCACCGCAACCTCGACCGCCAGGGTGCAGCCGACCAGAAGGCGGAGCTGGTGCGCAAGATGCGCGAGAAGGCAGGAACGGCTGAGGGTGCCGGGCAGGCGGGCGGCGACACCGTACAGGGCTGACCACCGCGGCCGCAGCGCGGAGCCGCACGGGGCAGGGCTAAGGCCTGTCTGAAAAATGATCACCGGGTTGGTTCGCGCAGCCAGAGGATCAGGGAGGCTAGGACTCCGGCACGGTAGCGGTCGGCGAGCTTGTCGAACCTGGTTGCGATGGCGCGGAACTGCTTGAGGCGGGCGAAGCATCGTTCGACCACGTTCCGGTCGCGGTAGATCTCCTTGTCGAACGCCGGCGGTCGGCCGCCGAAGCGCCCTCGGCGTTTGTGGTTGGCCGCCTGGTCGCGGCACTCGGGGATCGTGGCGGAGATGCCCCGGCGTCGCAGCAGGCGGCGGATCGCCCGGCTGGAGTAGGCCTTGTCGCCCAGCACGCGATCCGGCGTCGTGCGCGGGCGGCCCGCGGCGGTGCGCGGGACGCGGATGCCATCGAGGACCTGGCCGAACGCGGTGGCGTCGTTGATGTTGCCCGGGGCGAGCACGATCGACAGTGGCAGGCCGCGGCCGTCGACGGCGAGATGGATTTTGGTGGTCAGCCCGCCCCGGGACCGGCCGAGGGCCTGGCGCGCTTGCGAGCGGCCCGGATCTTCCAGTTCGTCCCCGTCTGCGGCCCCTTTTTGCGGGCGCCGGCCGCGTGCTGGTGGGCCCGGTTGACCGTGGAGTCGACCGCGACGGACCACTCCACCCGCCCCACCGCGTCATCGCGGACCTGAACATGTTCCAGTAGCTTCGCCCAGGTGCCGTCCGCCTCCCAGCGGGCGAACCGCTCGTAGACGGTCTGCCACGGCCCGTACCGCTCCGGGAGATCGCGCCACGGAGCCCCGGTCCGCAGCCGCCACAGCACCCCGTTGACCACCTGCCGGTGATCACGCCACGGACGGCCACGCCCGTCCACCTGCGGCAACAGGGGTGCTATCCGCTCCCACGCCGCGTCCGTCAACTCGCCTCGACCTGCCACAAGATCAATTATCAGACAGGCCTTAGGAGCCCTGCCCATGGAGAGCTGTCAGAACTGGTGGTCGAACACCACGGTCACCGGCGCGTGGTCGCTCCAGCGTTCGGCGTGGGATGCGGCGCGTTCGACGTAGGCCTCGACGGCCCTGTCGGCGAGGCCTTTTGTACAAACACTTAGGTCAATCCTCCAGCGGAACGACGCCTTTTGTAAAAGGTCCACCCGTTCGAGTGCAGGTTGTTCGAGGGTGTCTGCTGGCCTTGGCGGTAGGGGAGGCCCATGGGCAGCATGACAGCTTTGGCGCCGGTTCGGGCGGTGGTTGGTTCGCGTGTGTCGGACACACACGGGGATGAGGGCAAGGTCTCGCACCTGGTGCAGGCGGAGTCGGCGACGCGGCACGCGCTGTCGAAGGAGTGGGAGATCGTCGGGTCCTTCGAGGACCTGGACGTCTCGGCCCAGATCACCCCGTGGGAGCGTCCCGACCTGGGGCCGTGGCTCACCGAGCGCCAGGGCGACTGGGACGCGTTGGTGTGGGCGAAGGTCGACCGGGCGTTCCGCTCGGCCAAGGACTGCGCGGACGTGGCGCACTGGGCGGAGGAGAATCACAAGGTCCTGGTGTTCACCGACGACGGGATCACGCTGGACTACCGGGAGGGGAGGGAGTCGTCGTTCGGAAACGAGCTGGCGAAGACCTTCCTAATGCTGGCGTCGATCTTCGCGGAGATGGAGCTCAAGCGGATCAAGGCCCGGGTCTCGGCCGCGCACAAGCACCTGCGCAAGACGGACCGGTGGGCGGGCGGGCAGCCGCCGTACGGGTACCGGATCGTCGACCGTCCAGGTGGTGGCCGGACGCTGGAGCCGGACCCGGTCACGTCCGAGGCGGTCCGGTACATGGGCAAGCTCCTGCTGGAGGGGCAGAGCCAGTGGATGATCGCCACGGCCCTGGAGGACGCCGGCTTCGACACCCCGTCGATGCACGCGTTCAGGAACCAGGGCGAGTCGTACTCGAGCAAGCGCAAGACCGCTCCGTCGAACCACTGGAACCCCACCAGCGTGGGGAAGATCCTGCGCTCGCCGGCGACGATGGGCCTGAAGCTGACCGGCCGCTCCGTCAAGACACGCAAGATCGCCCGCGACGCCAAGGGCCTGCCGATCCGCATGGCCAAGCCCTTGTTCACGGACGAGGTGTGGGCTGAGATCCAGGCCGCGATGGACGAGCGATCGGTCACCAAGGAACGCTCCAACGGGGCGTCGCCCTGGCTCGGCGTTGCGCACTGCGATCGGTGCGGCGACCGGTTCTACCGGCAGGTGAACCTCGCCAAGAACGGACGGATCTACGAGTACTACCGGTGCGCGAAGACGGCCGGCAAGCCGGCCTGCAAGGGCCAGTCCGTCAAGGGCGAGCGCGTCACCGCGGCGATCACCGCCCTGGTGGAGCGCCTGGCGGGGCTGGCGATGATGGTGCGCCGGTTCATCCCCGGTGAGGACCACACCGAGCAGCTCAACCACGTCACCCAGGCCATGAAGGATCTCCGGGAGGAGAAGCGCCGCAACCTGTTCGACTACCCCGGCGGCGACGACGAGTACGCCGAAGCCCTCGAGACCTTGGTCGACGAACGCCGCCGCCTCGCCGCCCTCCCACAACGCCCCTCCGCCTGGGTCGAGGTCGAGACCGGCCAGACCTTCGCCGACGCCTGGACCCAAGCCGACCAGGAACACCGCCGCCAGCTCCTCCTCGGCCTCAAGGCCCGCCTCTACATGACACCGGCCACCGAAGGCTGGTACCTACCCGCCGAACTCGAAGCGAGAGTACGGCCATAATGCTCATGACGCAGGAGGGCGTATGAGTCCATCGTTTTCCAACCAGTTCGACGTGCATGCACTTCTGAAGGGGGAGGTACCGCAGGCCCGGTTCGGGACCAACGTGCTGGGCGGTCTCATTGATGGGATCGACAGGTTTCGAGACGAGTTGGAGCAGCAGAGGCGCTCACGCAGCCTGGGGCCCGCGATGCTTGGGGCGTTCCTTTGGGTGGATGATGCGGAGCTGTTGCGCCGCATCGCCGAGTTCCCCTCCGCTTGCGTGGTGGTGAGCAAGCAGCCGCGGGGAAGGCGCCACGGGGAGCGACTGCGGAGGGTGGCCGATGCGGTCAAGGGCGCAGCGGGTTTCCCTGCGTCGGCGTTCTCAGAGCTGGAGGAGCTGCGGCTTCATCAGGATGGGAAGGCACCAGTTCTCGGCCCCCACGCGCCTCGGGAGTATGTTCGGTTGCCAGCACTGCGGGCCTTGGGATACCGCAAGGTGGGGGACCAGCTAGTGCCGATCCTGCACACGAAGATGTTGCTGCTTGGTGAGCTGTGGTGGCATGACGAGGATGGCCTTGGTGGAGTTGCGGATGTGATCGGCTTCACGCCACACCGGCTATGGGTGGGCAGCGCCAACGGCACGGAGAGCTCGCGGCGGAGCCTGGAGTTCGGGCTGTGGCTGGACGATCCGGGCCTGATGAGGGCCGCGCAGCAGTTCCTGGTGAAGGTGTTGGCGCACTCCGAGGAACTGGATCCCGCCAGCGATGATCTCAACCCGGACCTCGTCGAGCCCGAGTACGACGATGAGGCTATGTGGGAAGCCATGACCGCACTCCTGGATGGGGACGACGAGGGCAACGAGTGACTGACCCAGGCGAGGTTCTGGCCGTCGGCTCGCCCCGTCTCACGCTCCACACGCTGGGATGGCGTGCTCGGCTTGGAGGCTGTGCTCCGCGTCCAGGTAGACCGGGCGCCTGTTGGAGCCGACGCCAGCCTGCCGTTCGGCCAGGACGATGTCCTGCCAGCCGTGAGATCAAGCAGGCCTGGGGAGGGTCGCACCGACTCGCGGCCGTGCCCATCGGGTGGATGATGTCTTCTGTGTGTTCAAAGGGGGCGTCATGGAAGGTGCTGATGGCGGCGAGGAGCAGGACGGAGAAGTCCTTGGTCCTGATCACCCATTGGTTTGTTCTACTGTGCCGTTGCCACCGCCGTTGACGACGACTGCCCCGGTGCTGCTCAATACCGGTGATCTCTCGTGGGAGGCCGTCGAACACCTGGTCGTGGCCCTGGCTAGGGAGGTCGACCAGGCGAGGGAGGCCCGGTTGTTCGGGCGCCGCGGGCAGAAACAGCAGGGCATCGACGTGGTGGCCTTCTTCGACGCAGGACCTACCTCTGTGTACCAGGCCAAGCGCTATTCGGCTTTCACGGCGGCTGATCTACGGAAGGCGGTCGGCACCTACGCAGATGGGCCTCGGCCGTTCTCCGCCACACGTCTGGTCGTGGTCACTAGCGCAGACGCCTCCGACACGAAGGTGGTCACCGAGCTGGCGGCGCTTCGTAACCGGCATTGCGATCTGGTGATCGAGCTCTGGGACCAGGGACAGTTGTCGGACCTGCTGCGGGAGCGGCCAGGCCTGGTACGCCGCTTCTTCGGTGAGGCAACTATGCAGGCGTTCTGTCGTCCCCAGCCTCAAGCTTGCGCTGGGACTGACGGCGTAGTGGGCCGGGCAGGCGTGGAAGCGTATAGGTCAGAGGTTGCTGAGTACTTGGCCGATGGTCTGCATGAACTGGTGCCGGCGCTCCTCCGCTCGGACCGGGCAGACGAGGTCTTGTCCTCCGCTGATCTTGCTTCTCGGCTGATGAGCGGCAGCCATGTACAGCTGGTCGGGCCGTCTGGAGCTGGCAAGACACATACGCTCACGCATATCGCGGTCGAGCTGGCTCGCTCTGGCTGGCTACCGCTATTGGTTGGCGTCAGCACGTACGGCAAGGACCGGCGGTTTGAAGACCTGCTCGACGATGCGGTGGAGCCGTTCAGCAGCCACGGCGCGCAAGAGTTGGTCGAGGCTGCCCAGCGGTTCGGAGTGCCGGTAGCGGTGCTTCTGGACGCGGTCAACGAGTGCCCGGAGTCGCTGCGGAAGCCACTCGTGCAGCAGCTGAGCGCGTGGTGCCGCCGTATGAAGGCCATGGTGCTGCTGAGCAGCCAGGAGTACGTGGCGGTGCCGAGCGCGCTGGTAGGGCTCCGGCTGTCCATTGCCCTTCCGGACGCCCATCAGCGTCGGGCGTTGCTGGACTCCTACGGGGCTGATGGGGCAGAGGAGGGGTACGAGGCTTTCACGACCGCTTTCGAGCTCTCGCTGGCGGCGCAGCTGGCCAGTCAGCTGCCGGCGGGTACGGGCCGTGGGGGGCTGTTGGACGCATTCATTCGCGAGAGGCTTCGCGCGACAGCGCATCCTGCGGTGGTGCGGCAGGTTCTGCGACGGTGGGCGCTTGTGATGGACGAGCGCCTGGTCGGTTGGCTTGCCTTGGGGGAGGCCGAGGGGTTGGCCGCCCAGGTGCTGGCTTCTCAGGCTCTACCAGTGAAGGTCGTGGATGAGGTACTGAGGTCGCCGCTGATTCAGGTTCGCCAGCAGCGCCTGTCATTCCGGCATGAGCTATTCGGCCGGTTGCTGGCTGCGGAAGAGTTGTTGTGGGGAGCGGGGACGGTCGCGGATCTCGTGTCCTCGTTGGGTGCCCCGCAGCGGAGGGATCTCGCATCTCTTGTCGTTGCGCTGGTAGGTGATCACGACATGGTGCGTGACCTCCTGCGGGGCCTTACAAACAACGGCTTGGCTCGTCAGGCGCTCGCGGGCCGGTTGAGTCCGGTGGCCTTCGAGGTGGCGCTGTCAGAGGCGGCTCAGCTGTTGGACAGGGCCGTGGGTCGAACAGCCGGCGCCCGGGTGGAGTTCATGGACGAACTGCGCTATCGAGTGGTGCCGCCGCAGAGGTGGAGTCCTGCGGAGATGTCACTGTTCAGTGGCATCGGTTTGGCCGCCCGGAGCGGTTACCTTCTCGACTTGATCGCTGCTCTCCTGCGAGAGAGCGAGAGAGCGTGCCATCGCGGGGCCGTGGGCGCATCAGAGCCTCACAGGAAAGTGCTGCCTTCGCTGATCGCCGCAGCCCTGTATGGGCCGGTGATTCCAGACGGGGAGAGGCTGCCCGCTGATGTCATCCTGGAGTCAGTGAGCTCATCCTCGCCGTTCCGTCAACTGGGACGGCACAGACAGCAGCGTCTGGTAGAGGACGTGGAGCGATGGGTCGGGGAGTCCAGTCCCCAGGACATCGGGGTGCTGATGCTGGCATGCCTTCTGCTGCGGTTCGCCGATACGCCTGAAGCAGCATGTCTCGCTCCGAAGGTGATCAGTCTGGCGTGGGCCAGCGGCGCCGCTCATCTGCAGATGGCTGCGATGGATCTCGCCTTGGGTGTCCGATCAGCAGCTGACAAGGAGACAACGGCGGCCATCTGCGCTGTTCTGGACAGCCTGCAGACGGACGACGTGTGGGTGTCTACCGTCCTCGTCGACGCCTTGAACGTCTACGGGCTGATCGAATCCCTATATGCTCCCGCTGACATCGCGGCCGAAATCGCTGGTATCCTCACCAGTCCCCACGCCGCCGATGCCAGCGAAAGGGCGCGCTGGATTCTGTACAGCCAGTTCGAGGACGCCATCGCGGCCCCCTTCTGCGAGGTCCTTGACTCACTCAGCGAAGAACAGCTTGTCCTCCTGCACAGCCTTGCCCTTGTCGGCAGCGACGCGAATCTGTTCACGGACATCCTGCTGAAGGAGCTGATCAAGTGGGGCAGCCCGGCTGCCCTACCCGCGTATACGTACTGGGCTGGAAAGCTGGACCTGCGCGGGGGCTTTGTGCAGGACGCGGTGAGCTGTCACCTTCTCGGGATCCGAGGGTGCGCCGCGCACCTCGCCGCTCCTCCGCCACTCATGCAAGGGCATAGCGGCCCGGACGCAGATGCTTGGCGCTACTACGGGCAGATAGCCTTCTGGTTGGCTCGCCCAAGTCTCGGACACGCGGAGGTGGCACAGCGGTGCCAGCCTCTCTGGGGTGAGCTCACGGGTGCCCTTCTTGATGCTGCAGTCGATCCGCTTCACCGCTTCAAGTGGGCGGCATATGCCGCCTCGCAGCCGGACCAGACCTTCCTCGGAAGGATCACGGCCGTGTTTCCTGACCAAGTGCGCGACATCCTTCACCACGGCCTGCAGGCACCAGAGAAGATCACCACGCTTGCTTCCCACCCACTCCATCGGGAGACCGTCGAAACAGTCATCCAACTCCTGGCTCAAGTAGGCAACCAGCACAGCGTGCTGTTGCTGTCCTCCTACCTTGCTAAGCGCGAGTACGCAGTCGCTACCGTCAGCACCATCCGTCACCTCAAGAACCAGACGTAGGCACTTCCAAGGATCCACGCGACGTCAGGCACACCGGCGTCTGGCTCCGCCGGCACGATCGCCGCGCTCGGAGGCCTGCTCGTCGCCGCTCTGGCGCACTTGGTCGATCGCTGATGCCGCCTCCGCCGGACTTGGCGAGCGCGTGATCTCTCAAAACCGGGTGAGAGGAACAGCACTGACCTTCTAGGCTTCCGGTATGGGGTGGAATGAGGACCGCGGGACTGTCACGCGGGCGTTCGAGGACTGGAAGCGCACCGACCGTCAGATCCGCGCCTTCCTGAAGCTGTCCATGACCTGGTCCAAGCGGGCCTACCAGGCGACATGGGACCAGGCCGAGGACGACTTCGCCTCCGTCTTCGATCCCGACTACGACGATCCCGCCGACCACGTCAACTGGTTCCACGATCGGGTCGACGGGCTCTGGCCTCACGACTACGAGTGGATGCTCTATGCCTCCGCGATGAAGGACGCCGTCAGCGCTTTCGACATCTTCATGGAGATGTCGCTCAACGAGGTGCTGACCATCTTCTCCTACCCCCAGGAGGACGGTCAGAAGATCCAGCTTCGGCTGAAGAAGACCGGCAAACAGGAGTCGCCGGGCTGGGGAGTGATCCGCGACGCTCACAGTGTGTTCGGGAACGACATCGACTCTCCCACCGTGAAATACATCCGCGACCTGCGGCATCTCCTGACTCACCAGCGCGGCGAGCTGCATACCGAAGCGGCACGCGTGCGGTTCGACTACCAGCCTGCTGGTGCACCGGAGAGGATCTTCCCCAGTCACCGTGTGGAGCTCGACGGTGCCCGCGTCCTGCACTGTCTCGACGAGCTGGCCGCGGTGGTACGCGCTGCGGATCCCGCCCTCCACCGCATCGCCTGGGGGCGCCACCTGCCGCCTGCCGAGGAGCTGCTCAACGCCGGCTGCGTGATGACTGTCCCGATCTGATACCGCGGCCGACTCCGACTTCTCCTACCGACTGAAGCAGTAGCCGGCTCCGATACGCCCTGGTCATGCTTCACTCGCGAGGCCAGGGCGTCGTCGTTCCGGTACTTACTGATCGTTTCAAAATGAAGTGCTGAGGCGCCGGAGGAGCGTTGGCTACGCAGGGCTCACCAGAACGCCAAGGACCTACCTGATTTCCGACGTTGGCCGCGCTGCGATCGTCACTCTGTGCAGGTCGCGCGACGACGGCAGCGGCCGAAGCCGATGCATCGAACCTCGCGAAGCACTAAAAATTTGGTCGAGATCGAAGACGACGGTAACCGGTGCGTGGTAGCTCCATCGGTCGGCATGGGAGGCCGATCGCTCGACGTTGGTCTCCATGCAGGGCAACCGCAATTTTCTGATTGACCGCCAGAAGGATGATCAGCCAAAAGATTGATCGTCAGATAGAGCTTAGGCCGGGAAGCTCGCGATAAACGCGTCGAGACCTCCGGCCAGGTCGAGGGGTTGGAGATCCACGTCGTAGTCGATCCACCACGCGACAGGCACCTGCGGTGCGAGGTCGTTCAGCACCGTGTAGATGACGGTCAGGGGCCCGACGGGCGATCCTCGGTCCTCGAACCCGAACACGCCGTGGCGGAGATTGAACGACAGCTCCGCCGGCCGCCCGGGCTCGACATCCGCCACGATCTCCAGAAAGCCCTCGAACGCGCTGCTCACCGTGGCATCCGGCCAGTGCCGCCGGACGCTGGCCGTCACCTGGTCGCCGGTGAAGGCCCACGGCCCGGCCTTCTCGTGGTCGGCGCTGACATAGAAGCTGGATCCCACAGGGTGCTCATTTCTCTGGTTGGTGCGGGTCAGGGTTCGATGCGGACGCGGCCGGTGACCGCCTGGCTCGTCATGAGGGCCTGGAAGTAGGCGGAGGCTTTGGGGTCGTTCGTGATGAGTTCGAGGTGGTTGACCTTGTTCCGGGGGTCCTTCAGCGCCGATGCGTACTTCTCCAGCTTCTTGGACTCCCCTTCCATGGTGTTCTCGTAGGCGAACTCGAAGACCCCGTCGGCGTTGTCCAGCCGGAACGGGGACTTGCAGCTGTTCTGCTGGCCGATGTACTTGGCGTCGATCGCGGCACCGTCCTCCGGGCGGACACCGTCGGCGTCCATGCCCAGCTCGCGCCCGGTCGCAGGGTCCTCAACGTCGGTGTACAACCGGTACTCCGTCGAACCCGCGACCCTGACCTGGTACGCGCGCCTCGCGTTGATCTTCGGGTCGGGCTTGTCCGGTGGCTTGGGCGCGTGGGGCCCGTTCGCCTGGAACGTGCGGCCGTCCTGCTGCATCTGCGCCATCCACGCCCGGATCGCGGCCTGTTGCTGCGGGGGCAGTACCGGGAACGGGCTGGTCGGGTCGTGCGGCAGCGGCGGCATGCCCGGGGTGACCGTGAACGGCGGAGGCTTGGGCGCGGGTGCCGCCACGGCATCGCCCGCACCGGCCAGGACGACGGCCGCGGTCGCCGTGGCCAGGGCCCCTGCTCCCACCGGGATCAGGCTCGCCGCCGCGCCGTCGACCACGGCCGCGGCCTCGGCCAGCACGGCAAGCTCGGCGCTGCCCTCCACCGCTGCGGCCATCGCGACCGCCGCGGTACCGGCCTCGGCGGCGATTGCGGCCTCTCCGCCGGCTGCCGCGAGGTCGGAGCCGCCGAGGGTGAAGACCGTCAGCACGATCCCGGCGCCCGCGACGATGCCCGCGGCGATGGCGAGGGTCTCCAGGGTGTCCCGCAGGTCCTCGACCTCCTTTGCGTACGCCTCGCAGGCCTGACCTAGCTTGAAAGCCGTGTTGGTGATGCTGTTCAGCAGCGGGCCCTGCGTGGCGCAGCCGTCGTGCATCTTCGCCCAGTTCTGGGCGAAGCCCGTGACGGCGCTGGAGGTGCTCGACGCGGTGACCCGCTGCACCCTCTTGTCACCTTCGACACCGAGTCGGCTGACGAGGCTCGCGAAGTTCTTCCAGGCCGCCGCGGCCCGGCGGAGCTTGCCCGGGTCGCCCTGCGGCCAGAACTGCTTGAGGAGGTCGTGGATCGCGCCGCCACCGTTGTGGCCGACAGCGGAGTGGAGCTTCGCCTTGGCGACCTCCTCGTCGCACTCCGGGCTGGGGGACGCCGGCAGCTTCTGCGGAGCCATCAGCGAGGCCGCGATGTCGGCATCGGTCTGGATGTAGGCGACCGCCATGG
Source organism: Kitasatospora sp. NPDC056327 (assembly GCF_042261735.1). Lineage (NCBI taxonomy): Bacteria > Bacillati > Actinomycetota > Actinomycetes > Kitasatosporales > Streptomycetaceae > Kitasatospora > Kitasatospora sp. NPDC056327. The sequence goes on from NZ_JBHJRC010000001.1 coordinate 72,753, forward strand.
TGTACAAGCCGTTAGCGGTACCGCCAAGCTGGCCGACGGCCGCCGCCATCGCGTCGACGAGCTTCTGCGCGGCGGGCTCGTACTTGGCGGCGAACTTCTTGCCAGCGTCGTCGTCACCGGCCATACCCGCGACATCGTCCAGGGCGAGGACGAGGCCACGGTAGATCTGAGCGGCCGTGTTATGCAGGTCGGTGAACCCGGCGGAGGAGAGGATCATGTCCGCCGGCTTGACGTGGAAACTGGTCATCGAGCCCCCCGTTGTCCGTCCCCCTGCACGGTAACAAGGGACGGGTGCTGCCGGGCCGGGAACACGCAGCCGACAGCAAGCGACCTCAGGTACGGCCCGGCGCTGTCCTGGAACCAACCTACGAAGCCTGGCCGACGGTCGGCGTGCAGTTCGACCTCGAACTGCATCTCCACCGGACCGACCGCAAACACCACCTGCGGGTCTGCACCGGCCCGGGCGGCGGCTTCGAGCAGTTCGTCGCGTACTGCCGCGACGGCGTCCGCCAGCGGAACATCCATCAGATCCATCCCTTCGAGCACCCGACCCTGTGGTCCTGCCGATGCGGACACCGTAGAGCCCGCGCGGCGGCCTGCTCAAAGGAACGGCGACTTCGGCCGAACCAGCCCGCCGGCCAACCGGGCGCGGCGGGTAGGTCCGCCGCCGGCTACGCGCAGGTGTCGAGCATCTCGACCAGAGCGGCCTTCTCCGGCTCGGTGACGGACAGGCCGTAGAGGTGTGATGTCGGTCCAGGCGCGGGAGTAGGTGCACCAGTACGATCGCGTCCTTGATCGGGTCGTCGATGATTGCCAAGTGGGCGCCCTTGCCGGTGAGGCCACCGCCGACACCGGCCGCGAACAGGCCGCCTTCCTTCGAGAGGATGTCGAACCAGTTCGCGGCCTTCGAGTCGGGGTGGAGGTGCAGGCCAAGCTGTTCGCCCCACGTCGTGATCGCGTCCCTGATCCACCAGCCGTGGTCGCCGGCCAGGTCGGAGGAGTAGGAGGCGATCATCACTCGGTGGTCCGGCCGCTGGAGCGGGTACCAGAGCGGCGCCCAGCGCGCGGCCCGCCGGGACTTGCCATGCCGCGGCGGCATCGTCAGCAGCAGGCGGATCGTTTCTCCTGCCGCGATCCGGCGGAACGCCTGGTCGATGAGGTCTAGGTGCGCGGCCTGCATCTCCCGGCCGTCCGTGAGCAGCCGGCCCGACCGGACGCAATGCACGCTGCCCCGGGCATCAACCAGCGGGCAAGGACCGCCGTAGCGGTCAAAGTGCTCATCTCATCGAGCGTCATCGCCGGGCTGGTCGACGTCGCGCGCACTGAGTACCCCCGCCTGCCGATCCTCAAGATCGTCGACACGATCGACCGCTCAGATTGGCTGCGTGGCCGCCAAGGTCCTGGCGACGACTACCTCGGGTGGAGGGAATGTCCGGCGTGCGGATACAGCGGAACGGCGAGCGGGAACCTCACCGCCGTGCCCTGCGAGTGCTGCGACACGGACTGCGAGCACCCGGGCCACCAACTCGATGTCGGTGTCGCCGAGTCTTTCTCCTGCCTGTTCTGCGGGTTGGCTCTCACGGACAGCGAGGAGGCGCCCTCGCCGGAGTCGCCCACCGGGACGCCTGACCAGGTCAGCCCAACAACGCCCAGGAGGAGCGGCCCGCCCGATGGGTGTGCGAGCCGCCCTCTCCCGCGTGGGTCGGCGCTCCGCCCGGCCGGAACTCCGACCGGGTGTGTGGAGCCTGTGAGTGCCTTGGGGAAGCAGGCACTCGCCTGCTCAACGAAGGCGCCTCGTCCGGGGCGCGGCGGGTCGCTCTGTCCGGGGGGCGTGGGTTCCGGTCGGCCTCGACGTCGAGCGGTCGGTTCGCTTTCCTCCGAGGCTAGGCCGGTGCCAACTCGGCCGATGACTCCGGATAGCCTTGACGCGGTGCCCGCCGGTACCGCGAGACGCACAATCTTGAGGGCCATCACCGGCGGGCACCTTCGAACTCTCCCGGCAGCTCTCACCACGGGAAGAGCGCGGGAACTGCGAGGTCAGCGCCAGCCGCCTACGCGGCGGGTTCGTACTCCACAGTCGTTGTCGGGCACCCCTGGGCGATGCCCGCGAGCGCGCCGGCCTCGGCCGGGTCGGCCGCCAGGCTCCAGCGCAGCTTCGTGGACACCCACTCGGCGGCGTACCGGCAGTGGACATCGGCGAGCGGCGGGAGCCACTCGAACGGGTCCTTGTCCGCTTTCGATCTGTTCGACTTCGCGGTGACCGCGACGAGCGTCAGCGGGCTGCCCTGGTCGTTGGCGTAGGCTTCACGACGTCCGGCATTCCACGCATATCCACCCGAATCGTGCACCTCCGCAAGTGGAACAATATGGTCAACGTCTAGGGCAGAGGCGGAAGTTACGGTCACGCCGTCGTAGTAGGAGTACCACTCGCCACCGATCAGCTTGCAGCCCGACGCGACCTGCGGCGCGACGACGGCCTCGGAGAGGATGACCTCCGCCCGGGTGTTGCAGCCGTCGGTGAGGTCGAGGCCGCGGTTCCAGTGCCGGTAGAGGCTGCGGTCGTAGCCGTCGCGGTGCTCGGCGGCGATCGGCAGGGAGGCGACCGCGTCGGCCAGGGACAGCGGACCTGCAACGCGCGCGGCACCGGCGGAGGCTTCCCCAGCAGGGGCTGGGGCCGGGGTGCCGAGCGCGCCGGCGGGGATAGTGCCGCCCAGCAAGGGCAGCGTGGCGAGGGCGAGCACGGCCAGGCCACGCAGCCGAAGGTATTTGATCATGAGGCGGTTATAGCGACCCCCTGCCCCCGTCCGGCCCCTATTCGGCAGGAGATCACCCGGCCGGGTGTCGAACCCGCCCCTCGGTGGACCGCCTGGCTGGCACAGGTCCTGCACTGCGGCGTGCCGGACCCGGCCGGTGCAGACCCGGAGCTACGCCGACCGGGTGTACGAACTTATCCACACCCCGGAGTTGTCCACAGGGGTTGGGGGGTTTCCCCACAGGCGTGACGTGTTCGGCGAGTATCCGTGCCGGCGGTCTTGACCAGGAGGCCCGGTACCGAGAGGCGGTCCGCGATGGCGCGAGGTGGATCAGCAGTGCGGCGCACCATCAGGCCCAGAAGGCCGTCCGATCGCCGACGCAGGACGGTCGCACAGCCGGCAGCTCCGGAGACGCGGATGCTGGCGGCGGCCCGGGTCGGGGCCCGGTTGCTGGGAGAGCTCATCGGCGGAATCCTCGGCACGTGACGGTGACTGCGACAGCAGGCCGAGCCTCTGCTTCGCGCGCTCGACGAACCGGCGATCTGGCCCCGCCGGGCCCACCCCGGTCAGGACGCGGACTTGAGGTGCCGGCCTCGCGCGGCCTTCTCCACGGCCTTCTGCAACTCGTCTCGGTTCATGGTCGAGCGGTGCGCGATCTCGTAGCGGCTGGCCCGCTCGTACAGCTGCGCCTTGGTGAGCGTGGACAGGTCCTCGCCGGTCTTCTTCCCGCCGGCCGCCTTCGGTGTCCGGGTGCTCTTGGGCGCAGAGCGGCCATCGCGCGCCGCTCCGGCCGCCTGTTCCTTGCCGGTACTGGAGGCGGCGTCGAGGCTGGCGCGCAGCGCGTCCATGAGGTCGATGACGTTGGTGGTCTCCGGCGGGGCGCCCTGGGAGACGGCGATCTCCTCGCCCTTGGCCTTGGCCTCGACGAGGTCGCGGACCTGCTGCTCGAAGGTGTCCTGGTACTCCTCGGGCTTCCAGTCGGTGGTCAGCATGTCGATCAGCTGCTCGGCCGTCGCCACCTCCTGCCCCTTGAACGCTGCCTTGCTGTCGGGAAGTTCGGGGATCTCGGCGTGGGGGTCGCGGACTTCGTCGCTCCAGTGCATGGTGTGCAGCTGCAGCATCCCGGCGACGGAGCTGAGCGCGGTCAGGTACTCCTTGCCCCGCATGCTGAACACGGCCAGGCCCGCCTTGCGGGTGCGGTCGAGGGCCTGGGTGAGCAGCTGGTAGATCTTCGCGGTCGCCTTGTCCGCCGGGGCGACGTAGTAGGTCTTGGCGAAGTAGATCGGCGGGATGGCGTCGAGGTCGACGAAGCCGGTGATCTCGATCGTGCGGCTGCGGCCGGGCGCGATCTCCTCCAGCTCCTCGGGCTCGACGACCACGTACTGCCCCTCCGACAGTTCGTAGCCCTTCACGATGTCCTCGAACGCCACCTCCTCGCCGGTGCGCTCGTTCACGCGGCGCAGGCGTACCCGGTCGCCGGTGCCGCGCTCGATCTGGTGGAAGTGCACCGTGTGGTCGTCGGTCGCGCTGTAGAGGGCCATGGGCAGCGACACCAGCCCGAAGGTGATCACCCCCTTCCACAACGGTCTGGCCATCACCGCTCTCCTTCTTGCTCGGCGGCCCGGCGCGCCGTCTCGTACTCCTCGCGGGCCCGCACTGCGGCCGCGTGGGCGCCGGCGGCCTCGGCGGTGGCAAGGTCAAGGTCACCACGGCGTTCGGTGAGCACGGCGGCCGCGCCCTCCGCATGGTCCTGGGCGCGCCGCAGCACCGCCTGGGCGCGGTCGATGCCGTCCTGTGCCTGCTCGTGCCGGGCGGCCAGGTCCTCGACCTGCGCCGCGAGCCGGTCGCGCTGCTGGGCAGCGTCTCGCTCGCGCTGCTCGGCCGTCTTCAGTTCGCCGCGGGCCTCGGCGACCCGCCGCCGGGCTTCCTGCCGGGCGGCTTCCCGCACCGCGCCCGGTTCACGCCCTTCCTCGCGCTCCTCCTTCCCGCCATGCGCCCCCGGCCGCGAGGCCGCCGCGGCCTTGCCCGCCTTCTTCACCGGGCCGCCCGCTGCAGCGGCCGGCAGCACGGTGGGCTCCTCGACCGCGGCCGACAGCCGCCCGGCCGCCACCTCGTCCGCCGCCTGCGGCGAGGCCAGCGCCGCGCGCAGCGTCTGCTCCACCTCGCGCAGCTGCGCCTCACCGAGCCGCACCCCGGCCTCGGCCGCCGTGGCGCGGGCCTGGGCGGTGAGCGCGGCCACCAGCCGGTGCCGCCGGGCGGAGAGTTCCCGAAGCGCAGGCCCGGCCAGCTCCTCCTGGGCTTGGCGCAGCGCCCGGCCCAGCTCCAGCAGCGCCCTCACCTCGTCGGGGTGGGTGCGGGCGAGGCGGTTGACGGCGAACGCCGCGATGGTCGGGCGGCGCAGGGATCGGATGCGCGCCGCTCCCGCGCGGTCGCCGGCCGCGCGGGCGCGGGCGGCGGCCTCTTTGCGGGCCTTGGTGAACGCGCCGGGCTCCAGGGCGAACAGCGCGTCGTCCTCGGTGGGGTCGTCGGGCTGCGGCCGGGTTGGCCTCCCGTCGGCGCCGGCCGTGTTCATGAGGTCCGCAGTGCGCGCTCGCACTCCCGGCACCGGAAGTCGGCCAGCGCGGACGGGTACCAGGGCTCGCCGTACCTGGGCTGGTAGTGGGAGTGCTCCATCGCCACGGTGTCGCGCCCGCACAGGGTGCTCGCCTGCGGGTCCTCTGGCACGTCGGGGTCCGCCCCGGCGGCGTGCACCGCTACGATCGCCGGCTCACCCTGGCCAGGGTCGACCGCCTGGCCGGGGTGTAGTTCGAAGAGGACGACGATCGAGGCCATGGTCCGAGGATCAGGCACCGGGACGGCCATCACACCCCGGGTCGGCCGGTCGGCCCACTCACCCGCGGCCGCCGGCCCGGCAGGGTGTGCGGCGTACGGTGGGGGCATGGACAGTCGCGCGCCGCGTCGGGCGCCGGAGGTCCCGCCGCCCCCGTGCGAGGGCTGCGGGCGACCACAGGTGTGGCTGCCCGGTGAGGTGAGCGTGGTGAACAGGCGCGCGGCCCGCGCCTGGACGGCCGGGCACCGCTCCCAGGACGCCGACCGCTGTCCCGGCGGCCAGCCCCGTGAGGAGGCGGTGGACGTGCCTGTTCACCAGCGGTATGCGGTGACCCTGCCCGGGCGCCCCGGCGCCCACGAGCGGCCCACGGTGTTTCTGGTGCACCTGAGCGACAACGTTGCGCCAGGCGGCGGCCGCGTGTGGACGGATGCCACCGGCCAGTGGCGCCTGCGGTTCGAGGGTGAAGTGGCGACGGTGCTCTCCGCTCCGGCGGACTACACCGGCCGCCACCCCTGCCTGGAGGCCGTTCCGATGCCCTGACCCCGCCCCGGGCGCCGGGCCCGTGCCGTCAGCCGGTGCCCGCCAGGGCGGCGCGGACGCTGGAACGCATCGTGAAGAGCTCGTCGGTGCCCGTCGCGTTCAGCAGCCGGCGGGCCTGTGGGGGGACCGCGGCCAGCGCCAGCCCGGTCCCGGCGGCCTCGGCGGCGAGGCGCACCCGCAGCAGCTCGTTGAGACAGGTGGAGTCGCAGAACAGCAGGCGGGACAGATCGATGACCAGCAGGGGCGGTTTCTCGGCCAGCGCCCGATCGAGGGCGTCGTGCAAGTAGTCGCGCTGGTCGTAGTCCACAGTGCCGTCCAGGTGCACGACCTCGGCCCCGTCGGGGAGGTGGGCGGTGGTGACCCGCAACAGCGGAGTGCGCGCAGCGGCGGCGCGCAGGGGATGCCGGGCGGACATGAGCGGGCCTCCTTCGGCGGGGGAAGCTGTCCGCGTTCGAGCCTGCCACCGTGCGCCACTGCCGCGGCCAGCGCGCGCCGTGCCGCCGGGACCGGCCGCTCAACCCGGGCCCGGCGACATCTACGCGTCTGACCTGGACCGCCGCCGTCCATTCGTGCCCTCGGTCGCCGGCCGCACCCGGGCACCCGCGCTCGGCGGCGCCTCGGTAAGCGTCGTCCGGCCCCCGGTCGGTGCATGGACCGGGGGGCCGGTCCGCGCACCGACCGGGGGCCGACAGGTGCCGGTCCAACGAGCGGACACCGGCTTCGTCACAGGCGCGTTGCCCGCGGCCCACGCCAGAGCCGAGGGGCGAACAGCCCTCCATCCGCGCTCCCGTGCCCGTTCCCCGCTCCGCGAAGAGCCGGCCCGGCGTCGGTACGTGTGTGGCGGCGGACCGGCCCGGCCTGGCGCGCCCTTACTCGCAGGCGACGCCGTCGTCGTCGCGGTCGAGTGCGGCCCGGTATCCCGGCTCTCCTCGGTGCAGCGGGGCCACACCGGCGGCGCGGGCAGCGTCGCAGGCCTTGTAGTAGGCGGCGCCGGCCGGCGCGCTGGTGGGCTTCGCCGCGACGGCGGGCTCGGACGGGACAGGCGCGGGCTTCGCAGACGCGGCTGGGGCCGCAGGCTGGGCGGGCACGGGCGGCGCGGCCGACTGGGCAGGGGGCACGGCGGGCGTCTCCGGCGCCGCCGACACGTCGGCGGGCGCGGGAGCGGACGGTGCCACCGCCGAAGGCGTGCCCGCGGGAACCTCCGGGACGGCCGGAGGCGTGGCGGCGGGCGTCGGCGTCACGCTCGCGGTGGCTGAGTGCTGCGGGCGCGGGCTCGTGTCGGAGGTGTCCTTGGCCGCTTCCGTGCCGCTGCACGCGCCCACGATCGCGAGCAGCACGAAGCCGGCGCAGCCCAGTCCGGCGCAGCTCTTCACCTTGGTCATCGGATGTCGGTCCTGCTTCCAGCTCGTCCGTATGGCCGGCCGGGGCGATGGGGTCACGGAGTTTCACGGGGCGCGCCGCCGGGGCGGCGCGCGGACGAACCCTACCAGCGGAAAGTCCACGGTCCATCTCATGCTATTTTCTGTCTTTTTCGTTCACTCGCACGGGGCATGCGATGTTCGAATTGACGAGGGTAGGCTTCCCGTGGTTCTGCAATTGCAGTTTCAATTGCAGAACTCGGTGCGGCCTGCATCTTCGTGCGGGTCGGCGCCGGATCCGGCGCATCGGGAAAAGCGGAAGGCGGAACCTTGATGAGCGATTTCTGGAACGGCATGCCGGCGCAGGCGATCGGCGGCGTGGCGTGGGTGAAGTCGGAGGCCAGCAACACGACCGGGCAGTGTGTCGAGGCCGCCGCGCTGCCGGGTGGCGAGGTGGCGGTCCGCAACAGTCGGCACCCGCAGGGCCCGGCGCTCGTCTTCTCCCCAGGCGAGATGCGGGCTTTCCTGGACGGCGCGCGAAACGGTGAATTCGATCACCTGATCTACGCCTGACCTGTTCGGGCGATAATTCGATAGGCGACACGCGAGGGCGCGCGCCCTTACTCTATGGAAGACTGGTAAACGTCTTCCCATTAAGGAGGGGGCGCGTGCCTTTCGCATGCGACGATTCAGATGGCCATGTGTACGCGTTTCCGCGGCCGGCCGCCGATCCCGCCCGGAACCCGACCGCGGCGATGATGCTGGTCGGGGTCCAGCTGAAGACCCTGCGGGGGAGCCTGACGCTCGCGGCGGCCGCCCGCAAGGCGGGCTTCTCGGCGGCCAAGCTCAGCCGCCTGGAGAACGGACTGCAGGCGCCCAAGCCCGCCGACATCGCCAAGCTCCTGCGCGCCTACCGGGCCGGCCGCGAGGTGGCCGCCGCGATCGGCGAGCTGGTGGAGTACGCGCGGGCCGCGCGCTCGCACTGGCTGTACGCCTTCCGGGACCTGGTGGACGGCGACGTGCACCGCCTGATCGCCCTGGAGACCGCCGCGGCGCTGCTGGTCACCTACGAGGCCAAGATCGTGCCGGGCCTGATCCAGACCCCGGCCTACTACCGGGCGCTGTTCGAGGCCGAGCTGCGGCCCCGGCAGGCGGACGAGCTGGCGCGGCGCATCGCGCTGCGCGAGCGCCGCCAGGAGCTGTTCTTCGAGAACCCCGCCCGCTGCGTCTTCTACCTGGAGGAGTCCAGCCTCTACCGGCAGGTCGGCTCGCCGCGTGTGATGGTCGAGCAGCTTCAGCGGCTGTACGCGCTGACGTGCCGCAAGGGCTTCGGCATCCGCGTCATCGGCATGGACCACCTGTTCGCGAGTTCGATCTGCTCGCTGACGCATCTCGACTTCGGCAGCAGCGACCTGCGGGAGCTGATCTACAACGAGACGCTCACCGGCGGCGAGTACTTCACCCACGGCCCCGACGAGCCGCCGGCCAGGGGCCAGCGGCTCAAGCTGTCCGAGATGGAGCAGTACAAGGAGCAGCTGCTGCGGCTGATGCAGATCAGCGCCGGCCGCTTGGACAGCCGCTCGCGGATCCTCAGAGCCTTGCAGCACTGGCAGCGGCGGCTGTGAGGCGCGCCGTCGGCTACGCGTTGCCGGGCGCCGCGGGGACGAGGGCCAGGCCGCCGTACTCGGTCCACTCCTGGGTGCGCTGGCGCGGCAGGACCTCGTTGTCGGGCCGCCACAGGCTCACGTCGCCGAGTCCCGGCGGCTGCACGTCCAGACCCTCGAAGTAGGCATCGACCTCGCGCGCGGTGCGCACCCGGCCCCACTGTCCGTGGGTCTGCTCGTCCATGAGGGCGGTGACCTTGCGCCGGACCTCCGGGTCGTCGCTGACCAGCTGGCAGACCACCACCACGCTGCCCGGCACCAGGCGCCGGAGCGTCTCGCGGACCATCGCGGCGGCCTTCTCGTCGTCCACGCAGTGCAGGACGGAGACGAACAGCGCCGCCACCGGGCGTTTCAAGTCGATCAGCTCCCGCAGCCGGCGGTCGGCGAGAAGCTTGTCGGTGTCGGCCATGTCGGCGTCGATCACCGCGACGTTCTCGTTCTCGTCCAGCAGCGCCCGGGCGTGGGTGAGCACCACCGGGTCGTTGTCGACATAGGCGACCCGGCAACGGTCGTTGACGCGCTGCGCGACCTGGTGGACGTTGTCCTGGGTGGGCAGGCCCGAGCCGTGGTCGATGATCTGGTCGATGCCGTACTCGGCGACGATCGTGCGCACGACGCGCCGCAGGAACGCGCGGTTGTTCACCGCCAGCTCCCGCGAGTTCGGCGCGGTCACCAGCAGCTCCTCGACGGCGAGCCGGTCGCTGGCGAAGTTGCTGTTGCCGCCCAGCAGGAAGTCGTACATCCTCGCCGCGCTGGGAACCGTCACGTCGATCGGCCTCTGCGCTGGTGCGGAATCGCTCACGGTGCCCTCCGTGTCCGACAACCCCGGCTCTCCCCAGGGCAGATGATCGCCTCATGGTAGAGGGGCAGCACGAAGCGCACCACGACGCCGAGAAGCCCGTCACCCCACAGGGTGACGAAAGATCCGACGTGGCGCTCGGGTGGCGAACGCCGTGGCGGACGATGGTCGGTTGCCCGCCCGCCACGGCGTACGGCTCAGCGGTCCTGGATCGTGATCTCCTTCGGGTCGGCGACGGCCAGCCTGCGGCGGGCCATCAGCAGGTCAGCGGCCGTCTCAGCCGTCTCCCGGCCCGTCAGCTGCGCGCTCTGCGCCACCGACAGGCCAAGGCGGTGCAGCAGTTCCACGTCCGCCAGGCCGGCCGGCAGAAGCTGGTTCAGCCGGTCGGCGGCGGGATCGGGAGTGTGGAGGCAGGCCACGCTCACGACCTCCCGCAGGATGCGCCAGGCGCACGCCACGGGGCGCCGCTGCAGCAGCACGCCACCCCACTGCCCGGCGGTGCGCTGAAGAGCGAGCCGGACCGCGGCCTCGCTCAGGCCCGGATCGCCCAGGCGCGCGAGCGCGTACAGGTCGTAGCCGGGCTTCTGCATGAGGACGAAGGCGCTGAAGCCACTCAGGTAAGGCTGGGCCGCCGACGCGGCCCGGTCGCTCTCCGCAGCCACGGGCCTCCTTCGAACGGGTGCGGTCGCCTCGGACGGTACGGCCACGCAGACGGCGACCGCCCCTCGCGCGCCGCCCGACCGCCCGCCGCTCAGTTCCCGCTCCGGCGCGAGCGCCGGCGCCCGAGCACCGGCACCAGCCGCGGCAGGACGTTCAGCACCGCCTCAACGGCCCGTGCACGGTCCGCGTCCATCGGAAGCACCGACACCAGGAGCAGCGGCAGAGTCGTCAACACGGCGACCCAGGAGCCGGTCTCGCGCGTGACAACATCGGGCCTCCGCTTCCGGGAGCCTCCGGCACTGCTAGCTTGGGCCTTCCCCGCCGAGCTTCGGGCGCGCGGGGGAGAGGGCCGAGAGCGCATGTTCATACATGTTCCTCGTGGAGCCCTGGACGCTCCGGGCAGTACACCACTACTGCCCGGGGCAACTCCTCGACGAGGAGCCGTTGCTCACGGTAGCCGCCCTGCGGCGCTCCACCGGCCCCCAAGCAGCCCGATGCAAATCCATTTTTCCGACGACCCTTTGGTCTACGACATACCGCTCAGAAGCTGTCCCGGATCACTCTCGCAGTGACGGAACCGGTCCTTCCCGGACAGCTTTGCAGCTTTGTGCGCGGCAATGGGCTCTCCGGCAGGCCAGACGCCTCCGACGGTCGACACCGGGCGCCCGGTGGTCCTCGCGGTCGGCCCCACGATCCGTCCGGGGGTCCGTCCAGGCGCCCGCCGGAACTGACGGCTGATACACGCCTGGGGCCCGCCGCTGCGTTCCCCCAGGCAGGGATAGCGCTACGTCGCCCCCACACCCGATCCGTGACGGACATAACGTCTGGTCAGGGCTCCCAGTCATCTGACGAGCCCTGCCCATGGAGAGCGGTCAGAACCGGTGGTCGAACACTACGGTCACTGGTGCGTGGTCGCTCCAGCGTTCGGCGTGGGATGCGGCGCGTTCGACGTAGGCCTCGATGGCCTTGTCGGCCAGGTCTTTTGTACAAACACTTAGGTCTACTCTCCAGCCGGAGTCGTTGTCGAAGGCGCGGCCGCGGTAGGACCACCAGGAGTAGGGGCCGGTGCGGTCGGGGTGGAGGCGGCGGACGACGTCGACGTAGCCGGCCTCGTCGTAGACGCGGGAGAGCCAGGCGCGTTCCTCGGGGAGGAAGCCGGCGGACTTCTGGTTGGCCTTCCAGTTCTTGAGGTCCTCGGGGCGGTGGGCGATGTTCCAGTCGCCGCAGACCACGACCTCGCGGCCGTCGGCGGCGGCGCGGGTGCGGAGGGTGCCGAGGTGGACGAGGAATTCCGCCATGAAGCGTTCCTTCTCGTCCTGGCGGTCGGTGCCGACCTCGCCGGAGGGGAGGTAGAGGCTGGCCACGGTCAGGCCGGGCAGGTCGATTTCCGCATACCTGCCCGAATTGTCGAATTCCTCCGAACCGAAACCGACGGTGGTGCGGCTCGGTTCCCGGCGGGAGAGGACGGCGACGCCGGCCCGGCCCTTGGTGGCGGCCGGGGCCCACACGGCGTGCCAGCCGTCCAGGTCGCGCAGCTCGACGGGCAGCTGCCCGGGCTCGGAGCGCACCTCCTGCAGGCAGATCACGTCCGCCTCGGTGGCGGCCAGCCACTCGACGAATCCCTTCTTGGCCGCCGCCCGGATTCCGTTCACGTTCACACTTGTCACCACGATCACCCGGGCAGCCTACCCATTGCCGGACGGGGGGCCGTGCGAAGGCGTGCGGACCCGCACCGGGGTGCGTCCGCTTGAGTGATTGACGTGAACGTGCCATGAAACTCCGGGGCAGTCCGGCCGTGACGCGCCATTGGTCTTGACCATCTCCCGATTCAGCCCCTAGGGTCACTTACTGCAAGGACCTTTAATAAAGAAGGACGGAAAAAGCCCGCTCTCCCACCTGCCGCAACAGCGGGCAGCGGGCCGGCTCCGCCCTCTTTCGGCAGGGCGAGCGAACACCAGGGTGGAGGACACGGTGGGTACGACAGGACAGCTCACGGCGGTACCGGAACCGAAGTACTGGCACCTGCGCACGGTGCTGCTCCGCGCGATCGACACGGAGTTCTCCACCGGCCAGATCCTGCCGAATGAGCGCGATCTCGCCGGCCGCTTCGGTGTCGCCCGGGCCACCCTGCGGCAGGCGCTCGACCAGCTGGAGCTGGAGGGCCGCCTGGTCCGCCGGCGCGGCATCGGCACCCTGATCGCCGCCCCCCGGGTCGGCGTCCCGGTGAACCGGCAGGAGGAGGGCTGGCCCGGCGCCGCCCGCAGCCAGGCCTGGCGCACCGTCGACTGCACCACCGCCCCGGCCGCCCGGCGCCTCGCCGCGGCCCTCGGGGTCGCCGAGGGCGCGCCCGTGCACACCGTCCGCCGGGTGCGGCTGGTCAAGGGGCAGACCGTGGCCACCGAGTCGCTGCACGTTCCCGCCGCCGCACTGCCGCACCTGCCGGGCTTCCGCGCCGAGAGCGACCGCGCCCGTTCGGTGCTGCGCCAGCTGGAGCGACTGGAGGTCGACGGCGAGTCCCGCTCGGTCGAGCTGGGCGTCGCCGAGGCCGACGAGGCCGCCCTGCTGGAGCGCCCGCCCGGCTCGCCCGTCCTGGTGATGACCACTCAGTACGCCGCCACCGGACGGCTCGTCGCGCTCGCCGTCTCCACCTACCGGGCGGACACCTGCAAGCTGACCTTCGGCGAGACCGGCCTCGTCGAGGTCACCCCCGTCGGCGCCACCCCCGTGGGTGCCGCCGCCTCCTGAACCATCTCCGTAAAACCCTCAGGCCCAGGTCCGAGCGCCCTCCGGGGCGCCCGGGCCTGGGCCGTTCTCCGCGCCCGTACCCCGGCTGCCCGCCGCGGGGGGAGTCGTGCACCCCCCGGCGGCGGGCCCCGCCGTGCCTCAGACCCGCAGCGCGGCCGGATCGGCCGCCGGAGGATTGACGGCGAAGAGCTGCTCCTCGACCTGGTCGAGGGCGACCCGCAGGGCGCCCATCGCCACGACCTCGGAGCCCAGCGCGGCCAGGGCCACCTCGGGCGCGCGCAGGGTGAACTCCGCGAGGCGCTCGCGCAGCGGGTCGAGCACGCCGTCCAGGCCGGCGGCCCAGCCGCCGACGACGACCAGCTGCGGGTCGATGGCCAGGACGAGCGCGGCCACGCTCTGCACCAGGCGGGTCAGGAAGCGGTCCATGGCGACCTTCGCCACCTCGTCGCCCTCGCGGGCCAGCCGCAGCACCCGGGCGACCGCCGCCTCGTCCAGCGGGTTGAGCGGCTTGCCCGTGGTGGAGAGCAGCCGCTCCGGCGTCACCTCCTGGCCGAGCAGGTGCAGCGCGCCGATCTCGCCCGCCGCGCCGCCGAAACCCCGGTGCAGCCGGCCGTTGATGAGGGAACCGGCGCCCGGACTGAGGCCCGCCATGACGAACACGACGTCGTCGGCGCCGACCGCCGCCCCCTGCCAGTGCTCGGCGATCGCCGCGAGGTTGGCGTCGTTCTCGATCATCACCGGGCAGCGGAACGACCGCCGCAGCCGGGCCCCGAGGTCCAGACCGGTCCACCCCGGCATCGCGGTGCCCAGCTGCACCGTGCCGTCCCGGTCGACGATGCCCGGCGTGCCGACGCCCACCGCCCACAGGTTGTCCCGGGAGACGCCCGCCTTGCGCAGCACCTCGGCGATCACCGAGCGCACGGTGCTGAGACGCTCCTCGGCGTCCAGGCTCTCCTCGACCGGGCGGAAGTGGCTGCCCACCAGCTCACCGGCCAGGTCCGCCAGGATGATCCGGATGTCGTGCACCCCGATCTCGATGCCCAGGATGTGCCCCGCCTCGGCCCGGAACCGGAACCACCGGGCCGGCCGGCCGCGCCGGCCGCCGCCGGACTGGCCGCCCGCCTGCGGCTGCTCGACCTCGGCGACCAGGCCGGTCTCCACCAGCCCCTCGATCACGCCCTCGACCGTGGGCCGGGAGAGTCCGGTGTCACCGACCAGCTGGGTCAGGGTCACCGCATGGCCCTCCCGCAGTGCCCGCAGGGTGACCGCGGCGTTGATCCGCCGCAGGAGTGAGGAGTCGCCACCGGTGAGTCTGTCCGCCAAGACGCTGCCCTTCGCCGTTCCGCGCGACTGCCCTGGCGCGCGTGCCGTGTGCGCGGACACCGCCGGACGGCGCCACCGGACAAGTCGTGCCGGAGGCCGCCCCCCGGGTGGCCCGCGGGAGTCCGCCGCCCGGCGGATCCGGCACGACGGTGCTGCGCCGCCTGCGCCGGGCCGGGTGGCCTGAGCCGGATGCTACCGGGGCCCCGCCCCGCCCGGCGAGCATCTTCCCAGCTCACCCAGGCTTCGGTATCGAAATGGTACGCATCGGGTGGCGGTGCGTGATCCGGCCTCCGCCGTCCCGTCCCGGAGGCCCCGCGACTGCCGCGCCGGCGCAGGTCCGCGGCCCTTTTCCGGCGCGCCGGACCGTCCGGGGGCGCACCGGCGGCCCGGCGCGCGGACCTGCGGAAGGAGCCCTGGACGGAGCTGCGGAGGGAACCGGAGCGGCCGGCGGACGGTCCGTCAGAGCGGCCCCGTCGGGCGTGGCTTCGCCCGCGCCGGCGCACGGCGCGGCGCACCCGCTCAGGGGCCCTATGCTGCTGCGCATGCTGAGCGAGACACACCCGGTCCGCACGGGGGCTGCCATGTCGTCGGACCGGGACTTCGTACGGGCCCGGACCCGGATCGCGCCGGTGCCCTTCGTGCCCGAGGTGCGGCTGCACATGGCCGAGGACGCGATCGCGCTGTGGGAGACCACCGAGTCCGCGCGGGGCGAGCGCGGACTGCCGCCGCCGTTCTGGGCGTTCGCCTGGGCGGGCGGCGTCGGGGTGGCCCGCTACGTGCTGGACCGTCCGGAACTGGTCGCCGGCCGCACGGTCCTGGACCTCGCGGCGGGCTCGGGTCTGGTGGGCATCGCGGCGGCGCTGCGCGGCGCCCGCACGGTGCGGGCCGCCGAGATCGACGCCTACGCGGTCGCCGCCATCGGCGTCAACGCGGCGGCGAACGGCGTCGAGGTGACCGCGGCCGTCGAGGACCTGCTGGACGGCGACGGCGCACCGGCGGAGGTCGTGCTGGCGGGGGACGTCTTCTACGAGCGGACGATGGCGGCCCGGTTCCTGCCGTTCCTCCAGCGGGCCCGGGCCCGCGGCGCGGTGGTGATCGTCGGCGACCCGGGCCGGGCCTACCTGCCGCGCGAGCGGTTCACCGCGCTCGCGGCGTACGAGGTCCCGGTGATCGCGGACCTGGAGGACGCGGCGCTGAAGACGACGACGGTGTGGGAGCTGGCGGAGGGTCCGTCCGGCCGCTGAAAATCCCTGCGGGCCGGACGAAGGCCCTGGTAGACACTCGGCCGTGAGCGACTTCTTCGGCCTGCGCGCAGCCGTCCCCGACGAGATACCCGCCGTGCTCGCCCTCTGGGCCCGCGCCGCCAGGGGCACCAGCATCACCGACGACGCCGGGGGCGTGGCGGCGCTGCTCGCCCGCGACCCGGACTGCCTGCTGGTGGCCGTGCGGTCGGACGACCCGTCGGTGCTGCTCGGCACGGTCATCGCGGGCTGGGACGGCTGGCGCTGCCACCTCTACCGGCTCGCCGTCGATCCCGGGCACCGGCGGCGGGGCATCGGCGCGGCGCTGCTGGCGGCCGCGGAGCGGCGGTTCGCCGAGCTCGGCGGCCGGCGGGCGGACGCGATGGTCCTGGACGACAACCTGCTGGGCCACCGGACGTGGCAGGCGGCGGGGTACGGTCCCCAGCCGCAGTGGACCCGCTGGGCGAAGCCGCTGACGGCGGGCTGATCCGTTCGGGTGGCGCGCGTTCCGCCGGTGTGGCGCCGGGGGTGGCGGGCGGCGCGGGCGGGAGGCTGGTCGCTCCGGAACGGACGGGCGGTCGGGAGGGCGTGTGGGCGGTCGTGCGGGTGGACGGGCCGGTGGTCCCGCGGGTCGTGCGGGTGGCCGTGCGGGCTCCGCGGGCGGGGGCAGTGACGCGGGCGTGCTGGGCACCGCGCTGGGCGTGGTGCTGGCCTTCTCGCTCGCCGAGGGCTCCTGGGAGTGGTTCTCCGCCTACCTCGGGCTGACGCTCCTGACGGTGGTGCTGGCCTTCGGCCGGGTGCCGGTGCCGGTACCGACGCCGGGTCCGATGCCGGGGCCGGGCCCGGGGCGGGAGCGCGCCGGCCGCCCGGCCGCCGACCACCGGGGCGTGGCGGCGTACGCGCTGGTCGTCGGCCTGTGCGTGGCGCTCGCGGTGGCCCCCGCGCTGCAGCGCTGGGACTGGCTGTTCCCGATGCCGGGCACCCGTGCCGGATGCGTGCAGTCGGGCCGCTACGAGAGCCTGCGCACGCAGGCCGCGCTGGGGGACCTCGCCGGGAGCGACCCCGTGGCGCTGGCACACGTGCAGGAGCAGCAGAGCCGGGTGGCGGTGGACGACTGTCTGGCGGCGACCACGACGCGCTGGCTGCCGGCCTACGCGCTGGGCACGGCGCTGCTGGTGGGCGGGGCGCTGTGGCTGCGCGGCCGACGGCCGGGCGGCGCGGGCGGCGCGGGTACCTGATGCCGGTGCCCGGTGCCCGGTGCTCGGTGCCGCCCGGCCCGGCAGCCGGGACCGCTCAGCCGGAGACGCCCGGCTGCGGACGGACGGTGAGGATCTGTTCGGCCTGGCCGACCGGCCCGTCCACGTCGTGGAGCACACTGCTGGTGAGCCCCTGGCCCGTCGGCCCGAAGGTGACCGTGGTGTCCAGCCCGGTCCAGCGGCCGCGCGGCCGGCGGTGCAGGTGGATCGTCAGGTCGAGGTTGGGGAACATCCACTCGGCGGGGTCCTGCTGCACGGCGATGCCGTTCGCGGTGTCCACCAGGGCGACGAAGGAGGCGAGGTCGCCGATCGGCTCGCCGGCCACCAGCTCCACCGGCGAGGAGAGCCACGCCGCCGTGCGTCCCCGGCGGACCGGCGGCACGCGGCGCACGTCGACCGAGGCGACGTAACCGCCGTTCCAGGACTCCGACATCGCCCAGGACGGCAGCGTCCCGGGCGCCGGCAGCGGCTCCCGCGGACTGTCGGCCACCGCCGAGGTGTCCAGGGTGGTCAGCAGCCAGGCCCGGGCCCGGACGACGGCGCGCCCGCCGATCACCACGGTCGCCTCCAGCAGCTCGATGGTGCGGCCCGGCCGGACGGTCTCCACGGTGATCGCGCACTCGTCGAGCGCGAGCCGGCCGAGGATGTCGAAGCTGATCCGGGACAGCGTCAGCCCGCCCGGACGCCCCGCGAGGAAGCCGTCGATCGCGTGCACCACCAGACCGGCCAGCGGGCTGAAGTGCTGCTCGTCGGGGCTCCACGCGCCACCCGCGTGCGCGGTGGGTTTGAACGTGTGCGCGCCCGTCCGCTCGTAGTAGCTCTCGCGCGCGGCATCGCTGGTGGTCACGGGATCCGTCTCCTCGAACAGGGCGGTGCGACGCACCGGAGCGGGTACGTCGATCACGAATCGTAGGCGGCGGTGCCGGGGCGGGTCGCCGTGATCTGTCGCACACCGGGACGATCCCGGCCGAACGGGGCCGCCGACCCTGTCGGCTCCTTCACGGACTTCACCGGCGCGGTGCACCACGGCATCCGCACCGGCACGCGGCACGCCGCCCGGGCCCGGATCGGAGGTGCGGTGACGGTCAGGCCGTCGGGTAGCCGATCTCCGCGATGTCGTCGGCGAGGCCGTCCGTGCCGGGTTCGCCGCGCAGCGCCGCCACGACGGCCGCGGTGAGCGGGCGCAGGGCGAGGACGTGGGCGATCGCCGCGAGGTCGAGGCCCTGTTCGGCCTCGTGGTACTCCTCGGCCCAGTCGCGGTAGGCCTGCGCCGGATCCTCGGCGGCGAGCAGCCCGAACAGCTCCGCGCCGCCGGTGGGGGCGGCCGACGGGGCCCGCCAGGCGTCGTCCTCGCGCTCGCGCCAGAAGCAGACGGTGGCGAGCGGTACGCCGTCCTCCTCGCCGAACGCCGGTTCCCGGACGCAGGAGGCGAAGGCCTCCGGCACCTCGGGGAGCAGCCGTGCACCGGCGTTGGGCGCGGTGTGGTCGAAGCCGCGGGCGTACACGCCGGCCGGGGAGAAGACCAGGTACCAGTCGTCGCCCTCCCCGTCGCGCATGGACGCCGTCTCCTCGCCGTCGCCCCAGTGGGAGTCGAAGGAGTAGTAGCGGTCCACCCAGTCGGGGGCGAGGATCGCGTCGAGCATGGCGATGCCCCGGCAGCGGTCGCGCAGCGTGCCGGGCTCGGGCAGGCGGGCGAGGAGTCCGTGCAGGTCGGAGGCGTGGTGCGAGTCGTGCATGCCGGTAGTGAAGCACGGGCCACCGACGAACGGTGACGGCGGGACGGGCGGGGGGTGCGGGGCGCGGGCCGTGCGGGGCGTCAGAGACGCACCGGGACCCCGGGGGGAGCCGGGTGCCCGCTACGGCCGCAGCGAGATCCGCAGGTGCTGGCCCCGGTGGTCGGACATCCCGAGGTCGTCGACGAACGTGTAGCGCTCCACCGCGATCCGGCGGTCGGCGAACGCCCAGTCGAGGCGCCACCAGTCGGTGCCGAGGATGCCGCCCCAGCTGCCGGGATAGAGCTCACCGCTCGCCGAGCGGGCGTCGGCGTAGCGGGACCGCAGCCGGTCGAGGTCGCCCATCGCGGGGCTGGTGTTGAAGTCCCCGGCGATCAGCAGCGGTTGCGGGTTGGCGGCGGTGTCCCGTTCCAGGGCCGTGAACTGCTCGCGGCGGGCCGTGTCGGCCTCCCGCACCACCCGGTAGAAGCCGCTGCCGAACGGTGACCGCTCGGTGTCCACCTGGACGGGGATGTGCACGTTGTAGAAGGAGACCGTGCGCCCGTGCAGGTCGAGGTCGGTGCGCAGCACCTTCCGCCGGTCGAACACCTCCGCCCACGGGGCGTCCGCCGCCGGCGCGGCGCCGACCGGGGGTGCGGCGAGCACGGGGAAGCGGGAGAGGGTGACCAGTTCGCCGGCCACCACCACCTCGTGGTCGGGGAACTCGCGGCGGATCCGGTCGAGTCCGTCGATCTCGGTGTGCGTGCCGCCCGCCCACGCCATGTACTCCTGCAGCAGGTAGACGTCGGCGTCGCGGTCCCGCAGGAAGCGGTAGAAGGTGTCCGGGTCGTCCGTGGTGTCCCAGTACTCGGTGTTCCAGGAGAAGACGGTCAGCGCCGGGCCGGCCGGCGAGGCCGCGGAACCCGGCACCAGGGCCGACCAGTTGAGTCCGGCGCGGGGCAGGCCGGCGACCAGCAGCGCCAGCACGGCGGGCAGCAGCCACCGCCGCACGGAGCGGCCCGGGACCGTCCGGGCCAGCGCGAGCAGCGTGACCGGTACGGCGAGGAACAGCAGGGGCGGCGCCAGCGTGGGTATCAGCCAGAACCACCAGCGGCCGTTCGCCACGAGGTCCAGCACCAGGAACACCGCCCACAGCGCGGCGGCGCCGACCGTCAGCCACTGGGCGGGGGCACGCCGAAATCGGGGCGGGACGGTGTCCGGATCCATGGCGCGGAGCGTAGCAGGCGGCCGGAAGAAGCGATTCCGCTGCCCGGTTCCCGGGGCCGTCCTGCCTGCCCGGCGCCGCTCCGGCGGTCCGTCGGGGCACCTCGCGTCCGGGGCACCTCGCGTCCCGGCACCTCACTCGGAGGGTGCCGCACGGACGGCGCCGCCCGAGGGCTGCCGCGCAGGGGCCGCCGCTCCGCGGTTGCTGCCCGGCGGTTGCTGCCCGCCGGGTGCCGCTCAGGGCGTGCGGCTCAGGGCGTGCCGCTCAGGGCGTGTTGCTCAGGGCGTAGGTCCGGAAGGTGGCCAGCAGTGGCAGGACGTCGGTCTTGCTCGGTTCCTCGGTGACCGCCCGCATGGCGTCGATCACCGCGTGCGCGATCACCTTCACCACGGCGAGGTCGTCCCCGGCGGTGCCGCCCCACGCCCGCAGGGTCCGGGTGAGCAGTGCGCTCATCCGGGCGCCGATGTTGGAGCTGACGGCGTCGGTGAGTTCGGCCAGTTCCTCGTCGCTCATGCTGGACCGCAGTCCGAAGGCCAGCGCCATCAGGGTGTCCACGGCGTGCTCGCCGTACCGGGCGACCAGTTCCGCGAGCGGCCGCTCGGCCGGCCCCCGCGCGGCCAGCGCGGCCAGGGCCTCGTCGTCGTCCTTCCATGCCGCTTCGAGCGCGGCGAGGGCCCGCAGGGCCTCGTCCACCATCAGGCCATCCGTCATGCGGAGAACCGTATTGAGGCCGGTCGCAGGAGGGTGGCGCTCCGGCCGGTAACTCACCCGTTCGAGCGAAATCCGCCGGTTTCCGCCGCGCGGACGCGGGTGGTCCTGTCCACCCGGCGCCCGCTGCGGCGAGGCACCGTTCTAGCCCTCGTCGGCGTGCGCTCCGCCGTGCTCCGCGGTGAAGGCTGCCGTGAACGCGGCGGCGTCCCAGTGGCCGTGGAGCTCGGGGGCCAGGGCGGCGACGGCGAGGGCGGGGAAGTCCCCGGCCAGGCCCGCGCGTTCGGGCAGGGCGCCGAGCAGCGGGGCGCCCGCCGCGCGCGGGAGGTCGGTGAGGTTGCAGCGGTCGGCGAGGCCGGGGGAGCGGGGCCAGGCGCCCACCACGACGCCGAGCAGCGGCAGGCCGCGCGCGCTCAGTGCCTCGGCGGTCAGCGCCGTGGTGCTGAGCGTGCCGAGCCCGGCCGCCGCCACCAGCAACACCTCGGCAGGCCGGCCGAGTTCACGCACCGCGCGGGCCTGGTCGGCCAGTGTGCGGCCCTGCTCGTCGTAGCGGACCAGCAGGCCGCCCGCGCCCTCGACCAGCACCAGGTCGTGCCGTCCGGCCAAGGCGGCCACTTCCTTCGCCACGTCCTCCGCGGCCAGGCAGGGCAGCCCGGCGCGGCGTGCGGCGGTGTCCGGCGCCAGCGGCTCGGGGTAGCGGGCGAGTTCGCGCAGCGTCAGCGTGCCGGGGCCGCCGGCCGCCGGGCCGGCCAGCCGGGCGACCTCCTCGGCGTCGCCGGGCTCGCCGGGCGCGACGCCGGTCTGTCCGGGCTTGAGCACCGCGACCCGCAGCCCGGCGCGCAGCGCGCTCGCGGCGACGGCCGCGGTCGCGACCGTCTTGCCGACCTCGGTCCCGGTCCCCGTCACGAAGACGACCCGCCCGCCGCCCTCCCGTCGGGTCGGGTCCGTCGGGCCCGTCGGGTCCGTGCGCTCCGCCGGGTTCGCCGCGCTCATCCGGCCACCGCCGCCGCCGTCACGGCCGCGGCGATCCGTGCCACGTCCTCGTCGCCGGTCACGTACGGCGGCATCGTGTACACGAGGTCCCGGAACGGCCGCAGCCAGACGCCCTCCCGTGCGGCGGCCGCGGTCGCCGCGGCCATGTCCACCGGACGGTCGAGCTGGACGACGCCGATCGCGCCCCGCACCCGCACGTCCTTGACGCCGGGCAGCCCGGCCGCGTCCGCCAGGCCCGCCTCCAGCCCGGCCCCGATCCGCTTCACCTCGCGCTCCCAGTCCTGTTCGAGCAGCAGAGCGATCGAGGCACCGGCGACCGCCGCCGCCAGCGGGTTGCCCATGAACGTCGGCCCGTGCGCCAGGACGGGCATCTCGCCGCGGCTGATGCCGTCCGCGACCTCGGCCGTGCACAGCGTCGCCGCCAGGGTGAGGTAGCCGCCGGTCAGCGCCTTGCCCAGGCACATCACGTCCGGGGAGACACCCGCGTGGTCGGCGGCGAACAGCGCGCCGCTGCGGCCGAAGCCGGTGGCGATCTCGTCGAAGACGAGCAGCACCCCGTGCCGGTCGCACAGCTCGCGCAGCATCCGCAGGTAGGCGGGGGAGTGGAAGCGCATCCCGCCCGCGCCCTGCACCACCGGCTCCACGATCACCGCGGCCAGTTCGTCCGCGTGACGCCCCATCAACTCGTCGAAGGCGCGGGCGTACTCCTCGTCGAGCGGGGCGCCGAACCCGGCCGGCGGCTCGGGCGCGAACAGCTGCCCGGGCAGCACCCCGCCCCACAGGTGGTGCATGCCGCCCTCCGGGTCGCAGACCGACATCGGGTGGAAGGTGTCCCCGTGGTAGCCGCCGCGCCAGGTCAGCAGCCGCCGCTTGGCCGGCCGGCCGGTCGACTGCCAGTACTGCAGGCACATCTTGATCGCGACCTCGACCGACACCGAGCCGGAGTCGGCGAGGAACACGTGCCGCAGCGGCTCCGGGGTGATCTCCACCAGGGTGGCGGCGAGCCGGACGGCGGGCTCGTGGGTGAGCCCGCCGAACATCACGTGGCTCATCCGCCCCAGCTGCCCGCGCACCGCCTCGTCCAGCACCGGGTGCCCGTAACCGTGGATCGCCGCCCACCACGACGACATGCCGTCGACGAGCTCGCGGTGCCCGCCGGGGGCCGGCTCGGCCAGGCGCAGCCGCACGCCGGAGGCGGACTCCACCACGTACGGGGTGACGGTGCCGGGCATCGGCCCGTAGGGGTGCCAGACGTGTGCCCGGTCGAGTGCGAGCAGGGCGTCCGTGGACAACTGGGTCATGGGGAAGGGTCTTTCCGGGGGTGTTCGGCGGCGGGCTCGGGCGTGGGCCCGGTGACGGGCGCCCGGCCTCAGGCGTTGGGCGCCAGCTCGGTTCCGGCACCGCGGCGGCGCACCCGGACCAGGTCGGTGCGCACCTCGTCGCCGCCGCCGGCGGTCACCGGGGCCCCGACGGCCGGGGTCCCGGCCGCCGCGTCCTCGACGGCGCCGTGGTCGTGGCCGCCGCACGGACCGCAGCCGCCACCCGTCCCGCAGCCGCCGGCCGCACCGGCCGCCGCACCCGCCGCGGCCGTCCCGCAGCCGCCGCCGGAGCCCGCCGTCACGGCCGCCGCGATGTCCGCACGGTGCCGGGGCAGGGTGCCCTCGCCCATGCCCTCGACCTCGAATCCGGCGTCGCGGATCATGTCGAGGTCGGCCTGCCCGGCCTGGCCCTCGCTGGTCAGGTAGTCGCCCAGGAAGATGGAGTTGGCCACGTGCAGCCCCAGCGGCTGCAGGCTGCGCAGGTGCACCTCGCGCCCGCCGGCGATCCGCACCTCGGTGTCCGGGTTGACGAACCGCACCATCGCCAGGATCCGCAGGCAGCGCTGCGGGGTGAGGTTCCACTCCTTGGCCAGCGGGGTGCCCTCGAACGGGATCAGGAAGTTCACCGGCACCGAGTCCGACCCCAGCTCGCGCAGCGCGAGGACCACGTCCACCAGGTCCCCGTCGCTCTCGCCCATGCCCGCGATCAGGCCCGAGCAGGCCGACAGGCCCGCGCCGTGGGCCTTCTGCACGGTGTCCACCCGGTCCGCGTAGGTGTGGGTGGTGGCGATGTCGCCGTAGGTGCCCTCGGAGGTGTTGAGGTTGTGGTTGTAGGCGTCGACGCCGGCCGCCTTCAGCCGCTCCGCCTGGTTGTCGGAGAGCAGGCCCAGACAGGCGCACACCTCCACCGCCGGGTCGGCCTCCCTGATGGCCGCGACGGTGTCGGTCACCCGGTCGATGTCGCGGTCCGTCGGACCGCGCCCGCTCGCCACCAGGCAGACCCGCTTGGCGCCGCCCGACACACCGGCCTTCGCCGCCTCCGCGGCCTCGCCCGGCTTGAGCCACGTGTACTTCAGGATCTCGGCCTTGGACCCCAGGCGCTGCGAACAGTACGAGCAGTCCTCCGGGCAGAGCCCGCTCTTCAGGTTCACCAGGTAGTTGAGCTTCACCCGGCGGCCGAACCACCGCCGGCGCACCCGCCCGGCGGCCGCGACCACGTCGAGCAGCTCGTCGTCGGTGGTGGCGAGAACGGCGAGCGCCTCCTCGCGGGTGGGGGTCTCCCCACGCAGGCCCTTGGCGGTGAGGGTATCGAGCAGATCCATGGGGCTGATCCTGCCTGCTGCGCCGCGACGGACGCCAGAGGAAACCCACCAAGAAGATACCGGCGAAGCTGTGCGAGTTGTCACAGTGTCGCAGCTCACGGTAGTGGTGCAGGTCACGTCGGTCGGCGGGCCCCCGGACGCCGCCGCCGGGCGGTCCCCGGGAGCGGCCGCGCCGCCGTCCGCGGGACCTCCGCCCCCGTGATCTTCACCACCCGTGAGCTGCATACAATCTGCCGCATGACCACGCAGGGGGAGCGCGCCCCGTCACCGGCCGGGCCACCGGCAGACCAGACGTCCCAGCAGCGGCCGGCCGGGTCGTACCGGGCCAGACGCGTGACCAACCGACGGGTCGTCGGCTGGGTCGCGGTGGCCGGTGTGGTGGCGGCGGGCGGTTGGATCGTCACCCGCCCCACGCCCGGCGACTACATACCCGGACTGGGCCCCTCCAGCAGGGAGGCGTCCAAGACCCCGCCCATCGTGGGCGACCCGCCGCCGCGCGCCCTCGCCGACCCCGAGGCCCTCGACGTCGACGCGCACTTCCCCGCCCAGCGGGTCGTCGAGTCCGGCGGCTACAAGGGCAAGCGCTCCGGTGTGCGGCGCGGCGACAACTGCACCGAGGTGCTCCAGGACCGCACCCTGGACCTGCTGCGCGAGGCCGGCTGCAAGGGCTACCTGGCCGTCAGCTTCACCGCCCAGGAGAAGCCGGTGCTCAGCAGCGCCACCGTGCTGCGCTTCACCGACGCCTCGGCCGCCGCCAGGGCGGCCGAGGCGCTGCGCGGCAAGCCCGGTTCGGTGGCGTTCATCCTGCCGGACGCCTCCACCGCCCCCGTCCTGCCGACCGCCGTGGCCCGGCCCGCGACCGAGCCGCACGTCGAACTCGTCGGCCACTACGTGACGGTGACCAGCTCGCGGCCCGCCGACGCGCACCTGCCGGCCGGCGCCTCGCCGACCCCGACGGCCGGCCCGTCCGGCTCCGCGGGCCCGACGGCGACCCCGGGTGCCACCGGGCCGGCGGCGGGCCCGCAGCCGGGGCCCTCGGCGACCGTCGCCAACATCGACCAGCTGCTGGACGAGGCGACCCGGGCGGTCTCCTACACCGCGGGCGCGCCGTTCGTCTGGATGTGACGGCCCCGGGGCCGTGCCACGGACCGCCACGGGGGCGGGACGCGTCCACCGCGTCCCGCCCCCGCTGTCGTGCCCGCCCGGCCGCTGTCGTCCCGCCCGGCCGCGGCCGGGCGCCGGGCGGGGGGCCCCCCGCGGCCCAACCCCCGCCCCGCGCGAGAGCCCGCACCGCGGCCCGCCCCGGATTCCCCACCC
>NZ_JBHJRC010000001.1:98527-111439 GCF_042261735.1 Kitasatospora sp. NPDC056327
CCGGCGGTCGCCCCGCCCGGCCGCGGCCGGGCTCCGTCGGTCCGGACCGACGGAGCACACGTCCGACCGGACGTCAGCCGTCCAGCCGGTCCACGCCGGTGATCCGCACCACCGCGCGGCCCTCCTCGTCCGAGCCGTACAGGTCCACCTCGGCGCTGATGCCCCAGTCGTGGTCGCCCGCCGGGTCGTCGAAGATCTGCCGGACCCGCCAGGCGGAGTCCTCCTCCTCGATGATCAGCATCTTCGGGCCGCGCGCGTCCGGACCGGTACCGAGGTCGTCGTACTCCTCCCAGTACCCGTCCATGGCGTCCGCCCAGCGGTCCGCGTTCCAGCCGTACTCGCCGTCCAGCTCGCCGAGCGCGTCGTAGTGCTCCAGCGCGCACAGCTCGACCCGGCGGAACATCTCGTTGCGCACCAGCACCCGGAACGCCCGCGCGTTCGCCGTCACCGGCGCCGGCTTGTCGTCCAGCACCACCTCGGCGCTCTGCGGCTCCGTCGGGTTGGCCAGCTGCTCCCACTCGTCCAGCAGGCTGGAGTCGACCTGACGCACCAGCTCGCCGAGCCACGCGATGACGTCCTTCAGGTCGTCGGTCTTCACGTCCTCCGGGACGGTCTGCTCCAGCGCCTTGAACGCGCCCGCCAGGTAGCGCAGCACGATGCCCTCGGTCCGGGCCAGCTCGTAGAAGCCGACGTAGTCCGAGAAGGTCATCGCCCGCTCGTACAGGTCGCGCACCACCGACTTGGGCTGCAGCTGGTGGTCGCCGATCCACGGGTGCGCCCGCCGGTACACCTCGTAGGCGTGGGTGAGCAGCTCCTCCAGCGGCTTCGGGTACGTGATCTCCTGGAGCCGCTCCATCCGCTCCTCGTACTCGATGCCGTCGCGCTTCATCTCGCCGACGGCCTCGCCGCGCGCCTTGTTCTGCTGCGCCGCGAGGATCTGGCGCGGGTCGTCCAGGGTCGCCTCGACCACCGACACCACGTCCATCGCGTACGACGGCGAGGTCGGGTCGAGCAGCTCGAAGGAGGCCAGCGCGAAGGTCGACAGCGGCTGGTTGAGCGCGAAGTTCTCCTGGAGGTCCAGGGTCAGCCGCACGATCCGGCCCTCGGCGTCCGGCTCCGGCAGCCGCTCCACCACGCCGCCCTCCAGCAGCGAGCGGTAGATGGCGATCGCGGTGCGGATGTGCCGGCGCTGCGCCGGGCGGTCCTCGTGGTTGTCGGTGAGCAGCTTGCGCATCGCCTCGAAGGCGTTGCCGGGCCGGCCGATGACCGACAGCAGCATCGCGTGGCTCACCTTGAACCGGGAGACCAGCGGCTCCGGGTCGGCGGCGATCAGCCGCTCGAAGGTCTCCTCGGACCAGCCGACGAAGCCCTCCGGCGCCTTCTTGCGGACGATCTTGCGCTTCTTCTTCGGGTCGTCGCCCGCCTTGGCGACGGCCTTGTCGTTCTCGATGACGTGCTCCGGCGCCTGCGCGACCACCTGCCCGACCGTGTCGAACCCGGCCCGCCCGGCCCGCCCGGCGATCTGGTGGAACTCACGGGCGCGCAGGATCCGCACCCGCTGCCCGTCGTACTTCGACAGCGCCGTGAACAGCACCGTGCGGATCGGCACGTTGACGCCCACGCCGAGGGTGTCCGTCCCGCAGATCACCTTCAACAGGCCCGCCTGCGCGAGGCGTTCGACCAGCCGGCGGTACTTCGGCAGCATGCCCGCGTGGTGCACGCCGATCCCGTGCCGGACGTAACGCGACAGGTTGCGGCCGAACTTGGTGGTGAAGCGGAAGTTGCCGATCAGCTCGGCGATGGCGTCCTTCTCCGCCTTCGAGCACATGTTGATGCTCATCAGCGACTGCGCCCGCTCCACCGCCTCCTTCTGCGTGAAGTGCACCACGTACACCGGCGCCTGGCCGGTCTTGAGCAGCTCCTCCAGCGTGTCGTGCATGGAGGTGCGCCGGTACTCGTAGAACAGCGGCACGGGACGGGTCGCGTTGCGCACGACGGTCGTCGGCCGGCCGGTGCGGCGGGTCAGGTCCTCCTCGAACCGCCGCACGTCGCCCAGCGTCGCCGACATCAGCAGGAACTGCGCCTGCGGCAGCTCCAGCAGCGGGATCTGCCAGGCCCAGCCGCGGTCCGGCTCCGCGTAGAAGTGGAACTCGTCCATGACCACCTGGCCGATGTCGGCCCGGGGCCCGTCGTGCAGCGCGATCTGCGCCAGCACCTCCGCGGTGCAGCAGATGATCGGCGCCGTCGGGTTCACCGACGCGTCACCGGTCATCATGCCGACCTGCTCGGTGCCGAACATCTTCACCAGGTCGAAGAACTTCTCCGACACCAGCGCCTTGATCGGCGCCGTGTAGAAGGTCCGCATGCCCTCCGCGAGCGCCGCGAAGTGCGCGCCGGCCGCCACCAGGCTCTTGCCCGAGCCGGTCGGCGTCGCGAGGATCACGTTGTTCCCCGACACCAGCTCGATGAGCGCCTCCTCCTGCGCCGGGTACAGCGAGATCCCGCGCTCCTCCGCCCAGGCGGCGAACGTCTCGTACAGCGCGTCGGGCGTGGCGGGCTTCGGCATCAGGTCAAGGAGTGTCACCCGCCCATCTTGCCTGCTCGCCGCCACGCCCGGCAAAGCTACCCCGCCACCAGGGGCGGCCGCTCGGCGACCTGCACGCCGGGGCAGCCCTCCTGGCGGACGATCTCGGCGGCGGTGCGGTGGGCGATGTCGGCGAAGATCTGGGTGCGTTCCCGTGCGGGCGGATCCACGGAGAGGGTGAACTCGGCACTTGAGAGGTAGATCTCCCGGTAGACGGCCCCGGGCTCCGCCGGCCGGCCGTTGTCGCAGCGCAGCAACAGATACAGGTCGAAGGCCTCCCGCCGCCATCCGTCGATCCCCGCTCCGAAGTCGAGTACCGCGTTCTTCCCGGTGCCGGCCCGCTCGGTCTCGTGGTCGCGCGCGGCACGGTACGCGGCCTCGTCGAGCTGGCTCACCAGGATTTCCACCAGGGCGCCCGACTTCGACGGCCTCCGGTCGATCGTGCATGCGGCCTTGGCGGCCCGGCCCGACAGATCGGTCGGCGTGATGGGTGCCACCTCGCCGGCCTCTCCGGTTCCGTCGGTGAGCGTCCGCAGGTCGCCCGCCGTGACCAGGCCCCAGCACGCACTGGCCGGAACGTTCTCCGACTTCGAGGGTTCTCCCCACCACCACAGGCCACCGCCGACGAGTGCCAGCACCACGACTGCGGCGACGGCGATCCGCCTTCGACGGCCGCCGGCTTCGCCCTGCGCCCCGTCACTCCTCCTCATGGGTCACCTGCCAGGGGTTGACGGTGCTCGCGGCGAACGCGCCCTTGATCTTGTCCTCCAGCGCCGGTGCCAGGTCGTTGAGGTACTTCGGGTCGAGTCCGGCCCGGGCCGCAGCCTCACGGATCGCGTCCTCGACGGATCCCTGGGCTCCTGCCAACGCCTGGTTGTGTGCCGCCAGGGCCTTGTTGCTGCTCTCCGCACCGGTGTCGATCTGGTAGCTCTCGGCGATGCCGTCCATGATCTTGTCGACTATCGTGCTGGCGACGGGCCCGGCGATCGGTGCCCGCTCCAGCAGCGACCCGGCCGTCGCCTCCCAGATCGTGCCCGCCCATTCGCGTGTGCTCGAAACGGCGTCGTTGTACTCCGCGTCGTTGTTCTTGCCCACGGTGAACACCTCGTCGACCATGCCTTTGCCGAGGAGTCCGGCGACCGCGCCACCGGGTGCGGCGGCCGAGAGGGCCGCGGAGGTCAGGTCACCGTGGTCGGACGCGTGCAGCAGGACATCGTTGATCGCCGCCGTGGTGTAGGCCTGCTGCGCGGCGGCGACCGCTGCGTAGGCCTCCGGGTCGTGGCCAAGAGTGATCAGTAGCCGTTGTACGTTCTCCGGCGTGAACGTGACACGCTCCCCGTTGATCGGCAGGTGGGTGGACGGACCGGCCAGCACAGTCTGCACGTCCCCCATGTAGGCGCCGGTCATCTTGCCGAGCGACTCCTGAAGCCCACCGAAGGGCGCGCCCTCGCCGTAGAGCAGTGCCGACGCGTTCGGCCCCCCGAACAGGTTCACGGCCTGACTCATGACCCGGCCCGTCTCCTTGGTGTGCGGCGGCAGCGGCCCCGTCTCGTCGTCGTACCCCCGGCCGGTCGCCGCCGCCTCCAGGGCGTGGCCGAGCGCCTCCACCTGGAGCGGGCCCGCCTTGCCGTTGTTCGGTCCGAGCGGGTAGGAGACGTCGCGCAGCAACGAGCGCTCGCCCGTGTCGGTGAGCTGCTGGAAGTAGGTGTTCGCTCCGCCGGTGCTCTTCACCGAGCCGTCCGGCCAGTACGTCGTCGGCGGTTCGGTGAAGAACCTGGTGGCGGCGTCCGGGCTGTGTCCGAGCGCGTTCAGCACCGAGCCCATCGGGTTGAACCCGTGGTAGTCGCCCTTCTCGTCCGGCGTGCCGGTGAACCAGAACTCCTGGAACGGCGCGCCGCCCTTCATCGCCACCGCGTCCCAGCGCGCGGGGTTCTCCTGGGTGAGCTGGGTGACGTGCTCGGCGATCGGCTTCAGGAACGCGGCGTCGTAGTTGCCGCTGCGCAGGATGTTGCCGAGGATCTGGTAGCCGTACGGGCTGGAGTCGTACGCGGCCCCGGGCGCGATCTGGATGTGCCGGCTGCCGGCCCGGCGCAGGCGGTCGGCCCAGCCCGTGGGCAGGTGCGGCTGCTGCGCGGTGCTGGTGGCCGTCGCCAGCGTGAGGCCCAGCCCTTCCTGGATGCCCTTGATCGCTTCCTTGCGGGCAGGGCCGCCGCCGAAGTCGCCGCTCTGCGCGAGTGCGCCGTAGGAGGCGAGGAAGGTGCCCGGGTCCTGGCCGCCGTAGAAGGCGGTGGCGAACCGGGGGTCGCCGGAGTGGTGCTGAAGCAGGGCCTGCAACTGCGCGAGCTGGGCGTCGG
This sequence comes from Kitasatospora sp. NPDC056327, assembly GCF_042261735.1. Taxonomy (NCBI): domain Bacteria; kingdom Bacillati; phylum Actinomycetota; class Actinomycetes; order Kitasatosporales; family Streptomycetaceae; genus Kitasatospora; species Kitasatospora sp. NPDC056327. The sequence continues at coordinate 103,466 of NZ_JBHJRC010000001.1, forward strand.
TGGCCTCACGGCCGAGGCTGAGGATCTGGGCGGCCTGCTTGGCCTCGGCATCGGCGACGCTGCCCAGCGGGGTGCTGTTGAAGCTCTTGGTGTCGTTGCCGGTGTCCATCGCGAGGGCCAGAGCGGCGGCGGAGTCGGCCTCGGTGGCACGGTCCAGCGCCTTGCCGATCTCCTGAGCGGCGGCCTGGGCGTTGGCCTGTTGGGCCTTGGCGTAATCCGCGTCGCGCTTGTCGGCCGGGTCGGTGGCCGGCGGCCAGTGGACGCTGCCGTCGTCGGTGACGGTCAGTCCCTTCTCGGCCGCGTGCTGGACGGCCACCTGGAGGTCCTTCCTCGCGGCGACGAACTCGTCGTGCGCGTCGCGCAGGGTCCGCGCTATCGCCGAGGCCTCCTCGAAAGCGGCCTTGACCTGGTCGCGTGCCTGGGTGAGCGCGGTGGCCGCGGCCTCCGAACTCGGCCCGTGCCAGCCGGACTGCTGGACCGGGCCGATCACCTCGTTCTGGATCCTGGTCGAGAGGTCCCAGGAGCGGACCATCTTCTCGAAGTCGGCCGCCGCCGCACCCAGGGCGGTGAGATCGGCCTTCTGGAGCTGGGTGTACGTGACCATGGTGGTCTGCCGGTCCGTCCCTTCCTCAGTGCTGCGTCGCGAACTGGCTGTGGATCGCGGTCTCGGTGTTCTCGTAGTTCTGCGCGGTGGTGTGCAGGTTCCTGCCGATCGTCCCGACGGTCTCCCCGAGCGTGCGGGCCTGGCCGGACCAGACGCTCCACGCGGTGCTGAGAGCGGTTGACAGGTTCCAGCCGGGCAGCGCGGAGACCGTACCGAGGACGTGCTCCGAGGGCCCCTCGCACTCGCGGCGGACCGATTCGCGCAGGGCGGCGGCGTTGGTCCCGGCCTGGCGGATCATGCCCGGATCGGCCTTGACGGACGGCCCCCCGCCGCCCGGCCGGAAGCTGACCGGTGGCGGCGGTGCCCCGGTGGCGGCCGCCGCCAGATCGGGGAACTGCTTCTTCGCCTCTTCGGTGAGGTTTCCGGAACTGTCGAAGAGCCACGGGTTCATCCGTCGCTCGAATTCGAGGTCTGCCACCTCGTCCCCCCAGGAATGTTCGAGTGGTGGGGACATTACCGGGGGAGCGCGAACGATCGGCCGCCTTTCCGGCAAGCGGAAGATCCGGTCCGGAACAGCCGAACGGGAAATGAATTCCGAACGTCCTCCATTCAATGCAAAGGTGTCCTCCGCGCACTTTCCGGCCCGGGTCCGTGCCACGGCGCACATTGCCCGCGCCGCGCCCGCCGTGCCAGAGTGCCGGGCATGGTCAACCGCACCGCGTCCGCACCGCCGTCGTCGTCCCCGCCGTCGCCGTCCCTGCCGTCCGCCGTCGCGCCCGGCGCCGTCTTCGACTGGCTCGACGAGACCGCCGGGCAGCGGGCCCGGGCCGGGCTCACCCGGACGCTGCGCAGCCGCCCCGCCGACGATCCGGTGCTCGACCTCGCCGGCAACGACTACCTCGGTCTCACCCGCCACCCCGCCGTCACCCGGGCCGCCGCCGATGCCGCGCTGCGCTGGGGCGGCGGGGCGACCGGCTCCCGGCTGGTCACCGGCACCACCTCCCTGCACACCGAACTGGAGGAGGAGCTGGCCGCGTTCTGCGGCGCGGAGGCGGCCCTGGTGTTCTCCTCCGGCTACACGGCCAACCTGGCCGCGCTGACCGCGCTCACCGACCCCGACACCCTGATCGTCTCCGACGCCCACAACCACGCCTCGCTGATCGACGGCTGCCGGCTCGCCCGCGCCGAGGTCCACCGCGCCCCGCACGGCGACCCGCAGGCCGTCGCCGCCGCCCTCGCCGGGCGCACCCGGCGGCGGGCGCTGGTGGTCACCGACTCGGTCTTCTCGGTCGACGGCAATGCCGCCCCGCTCGCCGAACACGCCGCCGCGGCACGCCGGTTCGGCGCCGCGCTGCTGGTCGACGACGCGCACGGCCTCGGCGTCCTCGGCCCCGGCGGCGCCGGCGCCCCGGCCGCCGCCGGGCTCGCCGGTGCGCCCGACCTGGTCACCACCGTCACCCTCTCGAAGTCGCTCGGCTCGCAGGGCGGCGCCGTCCTCGGCCCCCGGCGGGTCGTCCGCCACCTCACCGAGACCGCCCGCACCTTCATCTTCGACACCGGTCTCGCCCCGGCCGCGGCCGGGGCCGCCCTCGGAGCGCTGCGCCTGCTGCGCGCCGAACCCGGGCGCGCCGAACGCGCCCGCGAGGTCGCCCGCCTCCTCGCCGCCCGCCTCACCGCCGCCGGCCTGCACGCCTCCCGCCCCGACGCGGCCGTCGTCTCCGTGCGCGCCCCCGGCCCCGAGGCCGCCGTCGCCTGGGCCGCCGCCTGCCGCCGCGCCGGCCTCGCCGTCGGCTGCTTCCGTCCGCCGTCCGTCCCCGACGGTGTCTCGCGCCTGCGCCTCACCGCCCGGGGCGATCTGACGGACGATCAGATCACGGACGCGGTCCGGATCATCGCCGCCACCGCTCCGGACGACGGGCCCGGGTCCGTCGGGGCGTGAGCGCGGCCGCCGGGCCCCGGTTGCCGCGGCGGGCCGCACGGCTCGCCGGGGGCGTCGGCGCGCTCCTCCTGGTCGCGCTCGCCGCCGTGGCCGTCGCCCTCACCGCCCCGCGCCTCTCGGGGGCCACGGGCACGGTCGGCGTGCACGGCCGGTTCCTGCGCGAGGCCTGCCCGGCCTCCGAGGAACGCCCGCCGGCCTCCGTGGAACGCCCGCCGCCCGCCGAGCACTCGCCGCCGGTCGAAGGCCCGCCGTCCACCGGACACCCGCCTTCCCTCGAAGAGTCGACTCCCGCCGGACACCCGCCGCCCGGCTGCGAGGGCCGCTTCACCCCCGACGGCGGCGATCCCACCCACTGCTGCACGCTGCACGCGCGCACCGTCGGCCCCGACGAGGAGATCGAGGTGCGCTGCGCGGACGGGCGCTGCCACGAGAGCGGGACCCGGGCCGCGGTCTGGTGGCTCGGCCTGCTGCTCATCGGCCTCGCGCCGCTCCCCGCGGGCGCGTTGCTCGGCGTCCTGGCCGCCGGGCGCCGGCCGGGCCGGGTGCTGAGGAGGACGACCGGCACCCTCGTGGCGCTCCTGCTGCTCGTCGGCTACGTCGGTGTGCTGGCCGCCGGCCCCGACATCACCTCCCCGGGCATCGCGCCCTGACCTCCGGTCCGTCGCCCACCGCCGGTTGCCGCCCCCCGGGACCGAACCGGACGGCGCAGTTCCGCGTCCTGGTCGGCAGGGGCCTGCGGGCGTGCGGCCCGGCGAGGCGGCACGGGGAGCGGCGATGGGGCGGGACGTCCGGCGGGCGGCGGTCAAGACGGTCAAGGCCGTGGTGCCGCTCGCGGCGGCGCTCGCACTGCTCGCCGTCGGTGGCCGCGCCACCGCCCACGCCGGTGACGGACTCGCCCACGCCACCGGGCTCACCGGCACCCGCGGCGTCCTGGTCGCCGACCGGTGCCTGCGCACGGACCCGCACCGGCCCGCGCTGGGCCCGACCGGCGACTGCCGGGGCACGTTCCGCCCCGACGGCGGCGGCCCCGCGAACGAGCGCGCCCGGACCGACCGGCGGATCCCGACCGGCGAACCGGTCCCGGTCTCCTGCGCCGCCGACGGCGAGTGCCGTCTTGCGGGCACCGGCGGGGTGCTGACCTGGCTGAGCCTGCTGCTGCTCGCCCTCGCCGCGTTCCCCGCCGCCGCGTTCGCGGCCGTGCAGGGCCTGCTCCGCCACCGGGACCGCTCCCAGCGCAAGCGCGTCGTCCTCGGCGTCGCCACGGTGGTCCTGCTGGTCTGCGCGGTCGCGACCTTCGCCGGCGCCCTGGCGGCCTGAGCCGCTGGGCACCCGAGCCGCCGGGCACCCGAGCCGCCGGACCCACCGGGCCCCGGAGCCGCCGCGTCGCCCGGTCCGGCGGGGCGCGCCCGGTCCTGCGGTCCGGCCCCCGACCGCTCAGACCCCCGCCAGCTCCCGCAGGAACGCCGTCCCGGCGTCCCGGCGGCCCGCCGCGACGCGCGGGGCCGCGATCAGCACCGCCGTCGCCCGGCACCAGGCCAGTACCCGCTCGGCGTCCGCGCCCGGCACCAGCGCCGTCAGCGCGCCGGCCCGGGCCGTCAGCGCCGCGCCGTCGGCGACGCCGTCCAGCACCCAGTCGACCAGGTCGAAGTCCGGGTCGCCCAGGCAGGCGCGCGGGTCGATCGCCACCGCGCCGTCCGGACCCCACAGCACGTTCGCCGGGTGCAGATCGCCGTGCACCAGCGCCACCGGCCCGCCGCCGCCCGTCAGCTCCCGGGCGAGCGCCCGCGCGCCCGCCGTCGGCACCCCCGGCGCGCGCCGCCCGGTCAGGTCGAACAGGAACTCCAGCCGCTCCTCCAGCCGGGGCAGCGACAGCGCCGAACCCGCCGGCGGCACCGACCGCAGCGCGCCCAGCAGCGCCGCCACCTCCGCCGGCCGCCACCCGCGCTCGCGCAGCGTCGTGCCGGGCGCGACGTCCGCCAGCAGCAGCGCCCCCGAACCGGCCCCGTCGTGGGCGAGCAGCCGCACCACCGACGGCACGCCCCGCCACGCCCCCAGCGCGGCCGCCTCCTGCCCGGCCACCTCCGCGTCCGGCGTCAGCTTCAGCCACACCAGCGCGCCGTCCGCCCGTCGCTCGCAGCGGAACACCCGCGCCGTGCCGCCCCCGCCGGCCGCCCGCACCACCAGCCCCCACCGGCCCGCCAGCTCGGCCACCAGCGCCGGCAGCCCCTCGCACCAAGGCCCCGCGCCCGGCCCGAAGCGCGCCACCAGCCGCTCCCGCACCTCCGGCGGGACGATCGCCGAGGCGCTCACGGCGCCTCCGTCAGCAGTGGCGTCCTCGTCCCCACGGGCCGGTGGCCGGCCGCCCGGACGGCCCGCACACTCGTCGCGTTGCCGGGCGCTCGCCGCGACCGCGCCCACCCGCCCTCCGGTACCGGGTGCCGCGCCGCCACCCGCCCCGGGCCGCGCCCGCGCGCCCCCGCCGCCCCCTCGGCCGCGCACTCCCGCCGGCTGGCCACCCCGCGCCCCGGCACCAGCACCAGCACCAGCACCGCGAGCCCGTCCTGCGCCCCGAACACCCGCTCGTCCACCCGCACGTCCTCGTGGTGGCGCAGCGCCCGCACCACCCGCGGATGCTCCCCGTCCACGACCGGCTCCACCCCGAGCGGCGACGGGCCCGCCGGCCGGTCCGCCACCGTCGGCAGGTCGACGCTCCCGTTCACCCGGCCGGTCCGCGCCGCGGGCGGGCCCGCGGGCGAGCCCGGGAGCGGCGGACGGAGCGGACGAAGCGGCGGACGGAGCGGCGACGCGAGCGGATCGCCCGGCGCGGCCGCCGGCGCGGCCCGCACCCGCACCGGATCCTCGTCCGGGAACACCACCGAGTGCGCCGGGAACGCCACCACCCCCGCGTCGCGCGGCGACGGCTGCGCCACCACCGCCCCGTCCGCCGACGCGGCCGCGCCCGCCCGCCGCGTCCGCCAGGACCTCCCGCAACCCCCGTGCACCCACCGCGGCACCGCCCCTGCGTGATCTTCGTGGCCGCTCAGCCTACGCGACCACGCAGGCCCCGGATCAGGGCTTGTTCCGCGCCCGGCTCGGCTGCACCCGGGGCGGCTCGCCCGCCGCCTTCGGATGGTCCGGCGGGTAGGGCAGCTCGCCCTGCGCGCCCTCCGAGACCTGCCGCTCGTACAGCTCCAGCAGGCCCTCCAGCCGGAACGCCTCGCCCTCCATCCCCGCGAACGGGTCACCCAGCTCCGCGAACCGGGCCGGCAGCGTCCGCAGGTCGAAGTCCTCCGGCAGCGCGTCGTCCAGCTCCTCCCAGCGCAGCGGCGCCGACGCCGTGGCCCGCGGCCGTGCCCGCAGCGAGTACGCCGAGGCGATCGTGCGGTCCCGCGCCATCTGGTTGTAGTCGACGAAGATCCGCTCCCCGCGCTCCTCCTTCCACCACGCCGTGGTCACCCGCCCCGGCAGCCGCCGCTCCAGCTCCCGGCCCAGCGCGATCACCGCGTGCCGCCCGTCGGTGAACGACCACCGCGCCACCAGCGGCACGTACACGTGCAGCCCCCGCCCGCCCGAGGTCTTCGGCCACCCCCGCAGGCCCTGCTCCTCCAGCACCGCCCGCAGCTCGTGCGCCACCCGGACCGCGTCCTTGAAGTCCGTGCCCGGCTGCGGATCCAGGTCGATCCGCAACTCGTCCACGTGCTCGGTGTCCTGGCGCCGCACCGGCCACGGGTGGAAGGTCAGACACCCCAGGTTCGCCGCCCACAGCACCGCCGCCGGCTCGGCCGGGCAGATCTCGTCCCCCGAACGCCCGCTCGGGAAGGCGATCCGCGCCGTCTCCAGCCACTCCGGCAGGCCCTTCGGCGCCCGCTTCTGGTAGAAGAACTCGCCCTCCACCCCGTCCGGGAACCGCTGCAGCGTCGTCGGCCGGTCCCGCAGCCCGCGCAGCGCCCCCTCCGCCACCGCCAGGTAGTACTGCGCGACGTCCAGCTTGGTGAACCCGCGCTCCGGGAAGTACACCTTGTCGGGGTTCGACAGCCGGACGGTCCGCCCGGCGACATCCAGTTCCACGGCAGCGCCCATGCCTCCCACGCTAAGCGCGCCCCGCCCGCCGCGCCCGTCCTGCCCCCTGGGCCCCTCCCCCCACCGACGCCCCTCCCGCCCCGGAGGCCCGCCCCGGCCCCGCGCCCGGTCCCGCCGCGCGCCCCTGCGCGTTCGGCGCGAGGATCGGCAGCATGGACCTCCCCGTCATGCCGCCGCTCGCCCCGATGCTCGCCAGGGCCACCGCCAGGATCCCGCCCGGCATGCAGTACGAGGCCAAGTGGGACGGCTTCCGCGCCCTCGTCTTCCGCGACGGCGACGAGGTCGAACTCGGCAGCCGCACCGGCAAACCCCTCACCCGCTACTTCCCCGAACTCGTCGAGGCGCTGCGCCGCGAAACACCCCCGCGCTGCGTCCTCGACGGCGAGATCGTCATCGCCCGCGACGGCCGTCTGCGCTTCGAGGAACTCCTCGAACGCATCCACCCCGCCGTCAGCCGGGTCGCCCTCCTCGCCGAACGCACCCCCGCCTCCTACATCGCGTTCGACCTCCTCGCCCTCGACGACCGCTCCCTGCTCGACCACCCCCAGCGGGAACGCCGCCACGCCCTCGAAACCGCCCTCGCCGGCGCCAGCGACCCGGTCTTCACCGCCCCCGCCACCACCGACCACGACCTCGCCGGGACCTGGTTCGCCCAGTACGAGGGCGCCGGCCTCGACGGCATCGTCGCCAAGCCCCTCGACCAGCCCTACCGGCCCGGCGAACGCGCCATGTACAAGATCAAACACGAACGCACCGCCGACTGCGTCGTCGCCGGCTACCGCGAGCACAAGAGTGGCCCCGTCGTCGGCTCCCTCCTCCTCGGCCTCCACGACGCCGACGGCCGCCTCCAGCACGTCGGCGTCTGCGCCGCCTTCCCGATGGCCCGCCGCCGCGAACTCGCCGAGGAACTCGCCCCGCTGCGCACCACCGACCTCGCCGCCCACCCCTGGGGCGCCCGGGCCGACGAAACCGCCCACGCCGGCGCCCGGCTGCCCGGCGCCCAGAGCCGCTGGACCGGCGGCAAGGACCTCTCCTGGGTCCCGCTGCGCCCCGAACGCGTCGTCGAGGTGGCCTACGACCACATGGAGGGCACCCGGTTCCGGCACACCGCCCGGTTCCGCCGCTGGCGCCCCGACCGCACGCCCGCCGGCTGCACCTACGAGCAGCTGGAGGAACCGGTCTCCTACGACCTGGCCCGGGTGCTCGGGACCTGACGCGGCGGCCCCGCCCCCCGGCCCGGGCCCGCGCCCCCCCCTCGGCTGGACGCCCCGGCGCGGGGCGGCGCGACCCCCCCCCCCCGGGGCGGCCCCCCGGCCGCCGGGCGGACGGTCGCCTCCAGGATCCGCGCCAC